>JBLNEO010000070.1:0-18328 GCA_050262775.1 Pseudomonadota bacterium
TTCGGCGCGTTCCTCGACTCGCTCGTCGACCGGGTCGGCGAGGGGTTCATGCTGGGCGCCGTCGCCCTCGTGTTCGCCCGCGACGGGAACGAGGTCGCCGTCGCGGCCACCGCCGCCGCGATCGCAGGATCGTTCCTCGTCCCCTACGCGCGTGCGAAGGCCGAGGCGCTCGGCTTCCGCGGCGACGTCGGCATCGGCTCGCGCGCGGAGCGCGTGGTCGTCATCTCGGCGGGGCTGATCCTCGCCCCGTGGGGCGTGCTGCCGTGGGCGGTGGGGCTCCTCGCGGTGACGGCCTGGGTCACGGTCGTCCAGCGCGTGCTCCACGTTCGGCGGGAACTCCGCAACGCCGGTCGGGCATAGCACTGATGCGATTGCTAGCACATTCGTGCTATCAATCGTTCCGGAGATGGCTCGTGAACGACGCGACGTGCTCGTCCGCATGCCGGCGAGCGTCAAGGAGCGCCTGACCGCCGAGACGGCGGCGCGCGGCTCCTCCCTGAACGACGTGGCCGTGGGCGTGCTCGCGGCCGCGTTCGGCGTCGCCTTCGAGCCGTCCGGGCGCAAGGGCGCGCCGCCGCGCAGCGAGCGCGGCGACGTCCTCCTCCGGATGCCGCCGGCGCTGAAGGACCGGCTCGCGCGACGCGCCCGCGAACGCAAACGCAACCTCAACGACCTGATCGTCGAGACGCTCGCCGAGCGACTCGGGGTCCCGAACGGAAAGGACACCATGGCCGCAAGCACCGGGAACGGCAACGGCCGCGTCGCCGACGACGGGAAGGTCCGCGTCGCCCTCATCGGCGTCGGCAACTGCGCCAACTCGCTCCTCCAGGGGGTCGAGTACTACAAGGACGCGCCGGTAGACCAGTTCGTGCCGGGTCTCATGCACGTCAACCTGGGCGGGTACCACATCCGCGACATCGAGTTCACGGCGGCGTTCGACGTCGTCGAGGGCAAGGTCGGCAAGGACCTCTCCGAGGCGATGTGGGCGCACCCGAACGACACGATCAAGTTCGCCGACGTGCCCGCGACCGGCGTGACGGTCTCCCGCGGGATGACCCACGACGGGCTGGGCACGTACCTCTCGCGGATCGTGACGAAGGCGCCGGGCGAGACGGACGACGTGATCGGGATCCTCAAGGAGACGAAGACGGACGTCGTCGTCAACTACCTGCCGGTCGGGTCGGAGATGGCGACGAAGTGGTACGCGGAGCAGATCCTCGAGGCCGGCTGCGCGATGGTGAACTGCATGCCGGTCTTCATCGCGCGCGAGGCGTACTGGCAGCGCCGGTTCGAGGAGCGCGGGCTGCCGATCATCGGCGACGACATCAAGTCGCAGGTCGGCGCCACGATCACGCACCGGGTGCTCACGTCGCTCTTCCGCGAGCGCGGCGTCCACCTCGACCGCACGATGCAGCTGAACGTCGGCGGCAACTCGGACTTCCTCAACATGCTGGAGCGGGAGCGCCTCGAGTCGAAGAAGATCTCGAAGACGAACGCCGTCACGTCCATGCTCGACTACGACATGGGCGCGAAGAACGTCCACGTCGGGCCGTCGGACTACGTGCCGTGGCTGACCGACCGCAAGTGGGCCTACATCCGCCTCGAGGGCTCGTCGTTCGGCGACGTGCCGCTGAACATCGAGTTCAAGCTCGAGGTGTGGGACTCGCCGAACTCGGCCGGCATCGTCATCGACGCCGTCCGCATGGCGAAGCTCGCGCTCAACCACGGCGTGGCAGGCGCGCTCGAGGGCCCGTCGTCGTACCTGATGAAGTCGCCGCCGAAGCAGATCGTCGACGACGAGGCGTACGAGGCGACGGAACGGTTCATCGCGCAGTACGCGCGCGCGACGAAGCCCGCCGGCGCCGCCGTCTGATCGAGGAGCGGAGCGCGGCCGTCTCCCACGGCTGCGCTCCGTTCTCGCACGCGTCCGTGCCGGATGTGTGCCGGCTCGCGAACGGCCACTAGCCCTCGCGATCGGCGGCGGCTACCACGGAGGGGCACTCGTCCCCCAGCCGATCGGAGCCGCCCATGCCGTTCGTCCGCCTGCTCGCGCTGCTCGTCGTCGCGGGCGCCCTGCTCGTCTCGTCCGCCTCCGGAAGCGGCACAGCCGGGATCGTCGTCAGCCAGGTGTTCGGCGGCGGCGGGAACTCCGGCGCGCCGTACCAGAACGATTACGTGGAGCTGTTCAACCGCGGATCCTCGTCCGTGGATCTCTCCGGCTGGTCGATCCAGTACGCGACGGCGACCGGGACGTCCTGGTCGGCGACCGCCCTGGCCGGCTCGATCCCGGCCGGAGGGTCGTATCTGGTCCAGCTCGCGGGCGGCGCGAACGGCGCGCCGCTCCCCGCGCCCGACGCCACCGGCACGACGAACCTCGCGGCGACGAGCGGCAAGATCGCCCTCGTCCGCGACGCGACCGCCCTCACCTGCGGGGCGTCGCCGGGGAGCTGCTCTGCCGTCGCGTCCGTCGAGGACCTCGTCGGCTACGGCACCGCGTCCGACTACGAAGGTGCGGGTCCGGCGCCTGCCCTCAGCGCCACGACCGCGGCGATCCGTGCGGGCGACGGCTGCACCGACGCCGACGCGAACTCGACCGACTTCGCGTCCGCCGCACCGTCACCGCACAACAGCGCCGCAGCGCTCCGCCCGTGCTCCGTCGTGCCGCCCCCGCCCACCGGCGGCGTCCCGGCCGACGCGGCGGTGCAGGTCGAGGTGCAGCCTGCGCTGTCGATCTCGCTCGAGCGCTCGAGCATCGACTTCGGACGGACGACGCCGGGCGTCGCACCCGCGGCGGTGTCGGAGCGCGTCACGATCGTCAGCAACAACGCCGCCGGATACGCGCTCGCCGTGGGCCGCACGCCGTTCTCGCCGGCCGACCTGCCGCTCGCGCTGCAGGCTTCGGCTCCCGCGGGCGGGCAGCTGGCGTCCGCGTTTGCCGGTGGGGCGTTCGTCGGGATCCCCGCGGCGCCGAGCCCCGCGATCTCCGTCGGGACGACGAGCGCCCCGAGCGTCGCCGCCGGCGATGTCTGGTCGACGAACGTCGGGTTCCTCAACCCGTTCCCGAACGCCGCGCCAGGCCGCTACTCCGCGACGCTGACGTTCACCGTCATCGGCCGCTAGTGGTCGCCGCGCTCCTCGCAGCAACCGCCCTGCTCGCGCCCGCCGCTCCGGCGGGCGCGAGCGCCGCGCGGCCGCTCGTCTCGCTCTCGGCGTCGCCCTCGCGCGTCGCGCTCGACGGAGGCGGAGCGACCCGGATCGAGGTCACGAACGTCGGCACCGCCGTGATCGCCGTCGCGGTGTCCGCGGAGGGACTCGCACTCGACCTCCGCGGCCGTCCGTCGGTCGCGCGCGGGCGCTCCGCGCGGAGCGCCGCGCCGTGGCTGTCGGTCCGTCCGCGCTCGCTCGTGCTGCGCCCGGGACGGACCGCTGCCCTCGCGGTCGCGGTGACGCTCCCGCGACGCGCCGAGCCGGGCGACCACCACGCGCTCCTGCTCCTGACGTCGCGGCCACTCGCCCGCGGCGGCGTGAGCGTCCGGATGCGGCTCGGCGTCCGTGTGCTCGTGCGTGCGCCCGGCACGGTCGTCCGCCGGCTCGTCGTCCGGGCCGTCCGCGTCCGGCGCTCGGCCGGTGCCCGCACGCTCGAGGTCGCGCTCGAGAACCGCGGGAACGTCACCGAGGAGCTCGTGCGCGGGCGCATCGCGCTCCTGCTCGTGCGGCGGGGTCGCACGTTCGCGCGGCTTCGTCCGGCGCCGCGCGAGCTGTTGCCGAGGAGCCGCGGAGTCGCTTCCGCCGTCTACCGCGGCCGCGCCCGCGGCCGTGTCGTCGTCCGCGTCGCGATCCGGAACGGCGCCTCGCGCAGCTTCCACGTCCGCCTGTGATGACGCCTTGAGGATTTGCGGCACGAGGCGCATGCTGAAGGGCGTCGGTGGCCCTGCGGATGCTCCTGACACTCGTCGCCGCGCTCGGCGTCGCGGCTCCGGCGGCCCCGGCCGGCGCGGCGGGCGATCGCTCGGTCGCGGCGCTCCAGGTCGGGCTCCAGGCGCGCGGCGTCTATCACGGGTCGATCGACGGCGTCGCAGGCCCGGCGACGGAGGCGGGCATCCGTGCGCTCCAGCGCCGCTCGGGCCTGGCCGTCGACGGGGTCGCCGGGCCCGCGACGCGCAGGGCGCTCGGCGCGCTGGGGCGCGGGACGCTCGGGTCGCGGATGCTCCGCACGGGGAGCGTCGGGTGGGACGTCGCCGAGCTGCAGTTCGCGCTCGCGTGGCACGGCTTCCCGTCGGGACCGTTCGACGGCCGGTTCGGGCCACATACGAAGGGCGCGCTTCGGCGCTTCCAGGGATGGGCCGGGTTGCGTCGGGACGGCGTCGCCGGCACCGGGACGATCCACGCGCTCGGCGGGCCGATCCCCTCGTCGACCGTCACGATCGCGGCCCCGCTCCCGACAGCCCCCGACGGCGGCTTCGGCCCCCGCGGCAACCGCTTCCATACGGGCCTGGACTATCCCGTGCCGGCCGGGACACCCGTCGCCGCGCCGGCCGACGGGACGGTGACGTACGCGGGCTGGCTCGACGGCGGCTGGGGCAACGTCGTGACCATCGCCGTCGGCGAGGGAGTCCGAACGATGCTCGCGCATCTGTCGCAGGTGGACGTCGGCGTGGGCCAGCGCGTGGAGCAGGGGGCGATCGTCGGGCTCGTCGGCGCGACCGGGCGGACGACGGGTCCGCACCTCCATCTCGAGGTTCGTCTCCGCGGCGCGGCGGTCGACCCGCTGTCGGCGCTCGGGTAGCGGGATACGCTCCCGGTGCGTGCGCATCTGCCTCGTCACGCCCTTCGACTGGTCGCAGCCCCACGACGTCAACGAGCACGTCGCCGGGGTCGCGGCCGAGCTCCGCCGCCTCGGCCACGAGGTGACGGTCCTCGCGCCCTCGAGCCGGCCGCGGGACCTGCTCGAGAGCCGCCGCGCGCTCGACGCCGGCACCGACCGCGAGGTGCTGGCGATCGGTCCGGCCGTGCCGGTGTCGCGCCGCAGCCGCCTCGGCGTGCCGCTCGGCTCGCGCACGACGCTCGGCCTCGCGCTCCAGGCCGGGTCGTTCGACGTGATCCACGGGTTCGAGCCGGGGATGCCGAGCCTCTCGTACCTCGCGCTCCGCGACGGGAAGGCGCTCGCCGTGGCGAGCTTCCTCTCGGCGAGGCGGCTCGGCTATCCGCCGGGCAAGGCGCAGCGTGAACGGCTGCTCGGCCGCCTCGACGCGCTCGTCGCGGGGAGCGACCGGGTCGCGACCGCGGCCGCCGTGCGGTTTCCCGGCGAGTACGCAGTCCTCCCGGTCGGGGTCGACCTCGAGCTCTTCCGGGCCGGCGAGAAGGAGCGCCTGATCGTCGTCGAGTGGGCGCCGCCGGAGCGCCAGCTCGTGCGGGCGGTCGTGAAGACGATGCGCGAGCTGCCGGACTGGCGCCTGCTCGTGCTCCGGACGCGCCCGCTGGCGGGCCGGCCGTACGTCCCGCGCGACCTCGTCGCCCGCGTCACCGTCCGCACGCTGCGCGACGGCGAGTCGCGTGCGCCGATCTTCGCCGCGGCGTCGATCTTCGTCCCCGCGCCGTTCGGCCGCGAGCGCCTTCGCCTGGAGGCGGCCGCCGCCGGCGCGGCGCTCGCCTCGCCGCCCGGCGTCGAGTCGCAGCCCGAGCTCGCGGCCGCGGCGATGGCGCGGCTGGCCGAGGACGACGCGCACCGCGCGCGCCGCGCCGACGCCGACCACGCGGCCGCCGAGCGGTCCTCGTTCGCCGCCGTCGGAGCCGAGCTGGACTCGCTCTACACCGCCCTCGCGACCCGCCGGCGCACCCGCACGCGCGACGTCGATCCGCTCGGCGGCCGTCCCTGGATCCTCGCCGACCTCCACATGCACACGCGCTGGTCGCACGACTGCTCGATCGAGGTCGCCGAGCTGCTCGACCACGCCGAGGCGGAGGGTCTCGGCGCGATCGCGGTGACCGACCACAACGTCTTCGGCGGGGCGCTCGAGGCCGTCGAGCTCGCCTCCGGCCGGGAGCTGATCGTGGTCCCCGGCGAGGAGGTGAAGACGGACGGGCAAGGCGAGGTGATCGGCCTCTTCCTCCGCGAGGAGATCCCGCGCGGGATGTCGTTCGCCGACACGATCGCCGCGATCAAGGCCCAGGACGGGATCGTCTACGTCCCCCACCCGTTCGACCGTCTCCATGCGATCCCGGACGCGGCCACGCTCCGCCGCCACCTGGCGGACATCGACGTCTTCGAGGCCTACAACGCGCGACTCCTCTTCGACGCGTACAACGACGAAGCGGCGCGGTTCGCGGCGAAGTACAACCTGGTCGTCGGCGCCGGCTCGGACGCGCACGTGCTCCAGGGGGTCGGCACCGGCGTCGTCCGCATGCGCCGCTTCAACGACCGCGACGAGTTCCTCCTGAGCCTCCGGACGGCGCAGATCGTGCCCCGGCCGAAGTCGCTCGCGTACCTGCAGGGCCTCAAGTGGATCGCGCAGGCCAAGGAAAGGGTCCGCTAGAGGCGAACCTGGGTAGGGCCTCCCCGATGCCTGTGGCCACCGACGAGATCTACGAGAAGTACCTGCAAAAGGCGATCACCGAGATCAACGAGCTCGGGCACGAGGTCGCCGCCGCCGCAGGCTCCGAGCGCATCCCCGTGGTCGGCTCGGGGCACCCGCTGGCCGACGTCCTGCTGCTCAAGTACCGCCCCCGCGGGGCGGAGCTGCAGGAGGGCGTCGCGTTCTACGGTCGCTCCGGCCAGGCGATCCTGAAGTCGCTGCAGCGGCTCCGGGTCGACCCGATGGCCGTCTACGGCACCAACTGCCTCAAGTTCGCCGTCCAGGAAGCAGACGAGGCGCGACCGTGGCTCGCGCGCGAGCTCCACATCGTGCAGCCGAAGCTCGTCGTCGTGATGGGGCCCGAGGCGCTGGCGTTCCTCAACGCCCTGGCGTTCCCGCTGGCGGACGAGCTCGCGGACGTCGAGGGCGAGCTGCAGCGCTTCACGCCGACGATCCAGGCGGTCGTGACCCCCGACGTCGACGAGTCGCTCGACGAGCAGGCGGCGAAGACCCGGTTCTGGAAGGCGTTCAAGGTCGTCGGAGGCTGGTGGGCCGAGCTCCCGCCGTACTGAGGCAGCCGCGCGTCGTCGCCGGCGGGGCGATCCTCACCGCGCTCCTCGTCTACTACCGGGTCGTCGACGAGCTGCCGGCGATCCCGACGTGGGCGGACGTGCTGTTCACCGCGTTCGTGCTCGTCCCCGCGGTCTTCGCCCTCGTCCTCCTCGCGCTGCCCCTGTACGACGCCCGCGGCATCCTGCCGGTCGCGGTCGCGCTCGCGGCGCTCGCGTTCGTGCTCGTCCAGGCCGACCTCGACGTGCTCGCGAACTTCACGAAGCTCGCCGCCGTGACGCTGCTCGCGTTCTGGTTCCTCTCGTACTTCGAGGCGCTCTCGTGGGTCGTGATCGTCGCGTGCGTGATCCCGGTCGTCGACGCGGTCTCCGTCTGGCGCGGTCCGACGCGGCACATCGTCGAGCAGCGGCCAGAGGTCTTCGGCGCGCTCTCGTTCGCGTTCCCCGTCCCCGGCACGGGCGCGTTCCAGCTCGGGCTCCCCGACCTCCTCTTCTTCGCGATCTTCCTCGGCGCCGCGCAGCGCTGGCACCTCCGCGTGCTCACGACCTGGATCCTGCTCGTCGCGTCGTTCGGCGCCACGATGGCGCTGGCGATCTACGTCGATCCCTTCGGGATCGGCGGCCTCCCCGCGCTCCCGCTCCTGTGCGTCGGCTTCCTGGCCGCGAACGCGGACCTGATCCGCCGCCGCCTCCGCCTCGAGCGCGAGGCGCAACCCGACGCGGAAGCCACGGAGTGACAGGCTGTTACGTGCGGCGTCTCGCGTCCGGTGGCGCCGGCGTGAACGCCGGATCCCGCTCGAGCAGCGCGACCGTCTCGACGTGCGGCGTGTGCGGGAACATGTCGACGGGGCGCGCGCGGGTCAGCCGGTAGCCCCAGTCCGTCCGCAGCTGCTTCACGTCCGAGGCGAGCGTCGTCGGGTTGCACGAGACGTAGACGATCCGGGGCGCGCCGATCCGTCCGAGCCGCCGCAGCGCCTTCCCGGCGAGGCCCGCGCGGGGCGGGTCGACGACGACGACGTCCGGTGCGCCCGAGCGCTCGAGCAGCTCCTCCACCACCTGGCCGACGTTCCCCGCGAAGAACGCGGTGTTCGTGACCCCGTTCAGGTCCGCGTTCTCGATCGCACGCGCCACCGACTCCTCCGAGACCTCGATCCCCCACACCGTCAGCGCGTCGCCTGCCATCGTCAGGCCGATCGTCCCGATCCCGCAGTACAGGTCCCACACGGTCTCACCGCCGCTCAGGCTCGCGTACTCGCGCGCGAGCCCGTACAGCCGTTCCGCCATCGCGGTGTTCGTCTGGAGGAATGCGTTCGGCGAGACGCGGAAGCGCAGCCCGCAGAGCTCCTCCTCGATCGCATCCTCGCCCCACAGCAGCTCGCTCGGGAGGTTCGTCACCTCCGCCGGCGTGTCGTTCACCGACCAGTGGATCGAGCGCACTTCCGGGAACCGGCGCAGCACCTCCACGAGGTAGCCGCGCTCGAAGCGCTCGGCGCGCGCGGTCACGAGCTGGACGAGCACCTGGCCCGTGTTGCGCCCCTCGCGCACGACGAGGTGGCGCAGGTAGCCCCTGCCCGTCTCCTGGTCGTAGGCCTCGAGCCCCTCCTCGCGGGCCCACGCGCGCACGGCGTTGCGGATCCCGTTGCCGACCTCGGTCGTGAGCCAGCACCGCTCGATCTCGAGCACGGCGTCCCAGCGACCGGCCTGGTGGAGGCCGAGCGTCGCCCCGTCCTCGAGCTGCGTGAACGAGTACTCCATCTTGTTGCGGTAGAAGAACGGGGACTCGGCCGAGAGGATCGGCTCGAGCGGGAAGTCGGGCAGTCCTCCGAGCCGCCGCAGCGCGTCCGCGACCTGGCCGTGCTTGATCTCCGCCTGCGCGTCGTACGCCAGGTCCTGGAAGCGGCAGCCGCCGCAGGCGGGGTAGTGCGCGCACGGCGCCTCGACGCGCGCCGCGCCCGGCTCGAGCACGGCCGTCGCGAGCGCCTCGGCGTGGTTCCGCTTCACCTTCGTCACGCGGGCGCGGACGACGTCGCCCGGCAGGCCCCGGCGGACGAAGACGACGAAGCCGTTCAGGCGCGCGACGCCGTTGCCGCCGTACGCGAGCGACTCGACCCGGAGCTCGAGCTCGTCGTCGACGTTGACGGGGACGGCCATCGGCCGAGCGTAGCTAGCGCAGGGTGGTGACGAGGACCGTCCGGTCGCGCGGCCCGTCGAGCTCGCCGAAGAAGATCCCCTGCCACGTCCCGAGCGCGAGGCGGCCGCCGTCGAGCGGGACCAGCACCTGCGGACCCATCAGCGCCGCCCGGATGTGCGAGGGCGCGTTCTCCTCGCCTTCCTCGATGTGCTCCCAGCCCCAGTCGTCTCCCACCATCCGCTCGAGCGCCGCCTCGAAGTCGCGCGCCACGGCAGGGTCCGCGTGCTCGTTGATCGTGACGCCCGCGGTCGTGTGCGGGACGTAGACGAGGACGGCGGCGCCGTCGTCCTCGACGGCCGCGCGAACCTGCGCCGTGATGTCGAGCAGCTGCGTTCGGCGCTGCGTCCTGACGGAGAGCCTGCGGAGCACGGCGGGGTATCCTACGCGCCCGTGTCCTCCCCGCCCGCCCCTTCCGACCGCGAGCTCGACGGGATCCGCACCGATGCCGACCGGTTCATCGCGGAGCTCGACCAGGAGTACTACGACCACTTCGCGGGGCTGAAGGAGGGCTTCGACCTCGTCCCGATCTACGAGCGCCACGCGCAGCTGACGCAGCTCGAGACGGCGCAGAAGGTCGGGCGCGCGGTCGACGGCGACCGCCGCGTGCGCGAGCTCTGGAAGTTCACGTGCGAGGGGTTCATGGGCAACGTGACGCGCGAGTACGAGGAGCGGCAGGCGCGCGTCGAGGCCGAGCTGAAGGCGACGGTCGACGGCGAGGAGCTCCCGTTCCGGATGCTGCGCCCGACGATCGCGAACACCGACGACCGCGCGACGCGCGAGCGGCTCGAGCGGACGCGCAACGAGCTGACCGAGGAGCACCTCAACCCGCTCCTGCTCGAGGCGGCGCTCGAGACGCGCGGCGCGGTGCGCGAGCTGGGCGCGGCGAACTACCTCGAGCTGTACCGCGACCACTTCGGCATGCGCCTCGAGGAGCTCGCGGAGCAGTGCCGCGGCGTCCTCGCCTCGACGGAGCAGATCTGGGAGACCTGGGGCGACAGGCTCTTCCGCGACCGCGTCGGGGTCGGTCTCGCGGAGGCGCAGCGCTTCGACGTGCCACGGCTCTTCCGGGCACCCGTGTGGGACCCGCAGTTCCCCGCCGACCGGATGCTCCCGGCGCTCGAGGGGACGCTCGCCGACCTCGGGATCGACCTGCGCGCCCAGGAGAACGTCCACCTCGACGTCGAGCAGCGCCCGCTCAAGACGCCGCGCGCCTTCTGCGCACCGATCGAGATCCCGGGGAAAGTCATGCTCGTGATCCAGCCGCAGGGCGGGCCCGACGACTGGCGCGCGCTCTTCCACGAGGCCGGCCATACGGAGCACTTCGCGCACACGTCGGCCGACCTCTCGGTGGAGGAGCGCCGCCTCGGCGACAACGCCGTCACCGAGGGCTGGGCGATGCTCCTGCAGCACCTCACCGACGAGCCCGTGTGGCTGACGCGGCGCCTCGACTTCCCGCGCCCCGACGAGTTCGCGCGCGAGGGCGCGATCGGCCTCCTCTACTTCGTGCGCCGCTACTGCGCGAAGCTGCTGTACGAGCTCGAGTTCCACGCCGCCGACGACCCGACGACGATGCGCAAGCGGTACGTCGAGATCCTCGGCGACGCCCTCAAGATCGACCCCAGCCCCACCGACTACCTCGGCGACATCGACGCCGGCTTCTACGTCTCGTCCTACCTCCGCTCCTGGGCGTTCGAGTCGCAGCTGCGCGAGTTCCTGCGCGGCGAGTTCGGCAACGCCTGGTTCGCGAACCGCGAGGCCGGGTCGCTGCTCCGCGAGCTGTGGTCGCTCGGCCAGCGCCCCACGGCCGAGGAGCTGCTGGAGGACGTGACGGGCGCGACGCTCGAGATGGAAGCCGTCGCGGACCGGATCCGCGAGACGCTCCGCGCCTAGAGGGCGCCGCCCGCGGCCGCGGGGGCCGAGGCCTCGGGCCCGCCGTCGCCGCCACCCGTCCGCGCCAGCGCCTCCTCGACGAGGAGCACGTTCTCCTCCCCCGCGCGCTGCACGGTCGCGAGGAGGGCGCTCATCGAGGAGACCTCTTCGCGCTGCTCCTCGAGGAACCAGTGCAGGAACTGCTCGCCGACGAGCTCGCCATCCTCGCGGGCGACGCGCACGAGGTTCTTGATCTGCTCCGTCACCTCGCGCTCCTGCGCCAGGGCCAGCTCGACCGGCGAGACGACGTCGGGGAAGTCGGTGCGGGGCGCCGCGACGCCCGGGATCTGCACGGGCTCGTCGGCGTCGAGGAGGTACTGCACGAGCATCATCGCGTGGTTTCTCTCCTCGACCGCCTGCCGGTAGAAGTGCGCCGCGAGGTTCGGGAGCGTCTGCGCGTCGTAGTGGACGGCGATCGCGACGTACTGCTGCGACGCGCCGAACTCGTTCGCGACCTGCGTGTTGACGGCGTCCCCGAATCGACTCATGCGCGTGACTCTAGCGTGCGACGCCGGCGTGGCACGATACGCCGATGCAGCGGACGCTCGCCGTCTGGCTCGTCGCCCTCCCGGCCGCCGCGGGAGGCGTGCTCGCCGCCCATGCGGCGGCGTACGCCGTCGCCGGGGGCGGCGCGAGCGCGTCGCACGCCTACCTTCCGGTCGTCCAGGCGCTCGTCTGCGCGCTGCTCGCGCTCGGGCTCGGCGCCGCCACCGCCTCGGCCCGCACGGGCGCGCTCGGGCGGCCCCGTGCAGCGGTCTTCGCGATCGCGCCGCCGCTCGCGTTCCTGCTGCAGGAGACGGCGGAGCGCGGCTTCGCGCTCCCGCTCGAGCGCGTCGTCCTGCTCGGCCTGCTCCTCCAGCTCCCGTTCGCGCTCCTCGCGTGGGCGGCGGCGCGGCTCCTGCTGCGCGCCGCCGAGGCGCTCGCGCCGGCGCGCCCGCCCGTGCATGTCGCGACGCCGGCGGCCCGCACCCCGCCGCTCGCGATCCCGCGCTCGCTCCCCGTGCCCGGCCGCCGCGGGCGTGCGCCGCCGCTCGCCGCCGCGTCCTAGGCGAGACCACGGCGCGGAGCCCCGCTCCGCCGAGCGAAAGGAACGGCTGCATGAACCTGCGCGACCCGAGACTGCTGCTGATCGCCGGCGGGGTGATCGCCGCGATCGTGCTCTTCGTCGCCCTCCGGCCCGGTGGCGACGGCACGTCGGCGGCCGACACCGTCGCGACGTCGACGGCGGCGGGGACGCAGGCGGAGACGACGCCCGCGGCCGACACGTCGGCGCCGCCGACCACGGCGACGACCACCGAGACGGCGCCGACGATCGCCGTCACGGTCCGCGACGGGACGCCAGAGGGCGGCCTCGCGCGCGCGACCGTCCGGCAGGGCGACGAGGTGACGATCGTGGTCGACGCCGACACGAGCGACGAGGTTCACGTGCACGGCTACGACCGGAAGGCGGACGTCGCGCCGGGGGCGCCGGCGCGAATCGCCTTCCGCGCGACCATCGCGGGGGCCTTCGAGATCGAGCTCGAGGGCGCCGGACGGCAGATCGCCGAGCTGGACGTCCAGCCGTGATCCCGTCGCTTCCGCTCGCGCACGGCATCGGCGCGATCCGCGATCTGCCGGTGCCGATGTGGCTCTTCTACTACGGCGCCGGCGCCGCGCTCATCGTCTCGTTCATCGCGCTCGGCGCGCTGTGGAAGCGCCCGGTGCTCGAGCACTACCGAGACGGCCGGCCGCTCCCCCCGTGGGCACAGCGCATGCTGCTGGGGCCCGAGCTCCGGATCCTCTGCGGCGCGATCGGGTTCGGCCTGCTGGTGCTCGTCCTGCTGACGGGCGCGTTCGGCGAGTACTCGTCGGCGACGAATCTCGCGCCGACGTTCGTCTACGTCGTCTTCTGGCTCGGGTTCGTCCCGGTCGTCGTCCTGCTCGGGAACGTCTGGAGCGTCTTCAGCCCGTGGAAGGCCGCGGCCGACGCCGTCGCCTGGCTCGGCGACCGGCTCGGCGTCGACTTCCCGGCGGCGTCGACCTACCCCGAGGGGCTCGGCCGCTGGCCGGCTGCCTTCGGGCTCTTCGCGTTCGCGACGCTCGAGCTCTGCTATCCGAACTCCGCGAGCCCGCGCGCCGTCGCGCTCGCCGTCGCGATCTACAGCTGGGTGACGTGGGTGGGGATGGCGCTCTACGGCCGCGAGGCGTGGCACCGCCGCGGCGAGGCCTTCAACGTCTACTTCGGCCTGCTCGGCCGCATCGCGCCGTTCGCGGTCCTCGACCGCGACGGCGAGCGGGTCGTCGTCGCGCGCGTGCCCCTCTCGGGCCTGTCGGGTGCCGACCGCATCCCCGGCACGGTCGCGTTCCTCACCGTGATGCTCGGCTCCGTCGCGTTCGACGGCTTCAGCCGGACGACGTGGTGGGTCGACCGGCTGTTCGAGCTCGAGTCGCGCGTCGTCACGGACTCGGTCCTCCTCTCCGACCTGGTGACGACCGCGGCCAACCTCGCAGGGCTGATCGCCGCGATCCTCGTCGTCGCCGGCATCTACCTCCTCGCGGTCGCGGGCGCGCGTGCCACGACGCACCGGCGCGAGGGGCTCCGGTACGACTTCGCGCTCAGCCTCGTGCCGATCGCGCTCGCGTACGCCGTCGCGCACTACTTCTCGCTGCTCGTGCTGCAGGGGCAGTCCGCCTGGTTCATGGCCTCCGATCCGTTCGGCTTCGGCTGGAACCTCTTCGGGACGGCCGGCTTCGAGCCGAACCTCACGGCGCTGAAGCCGAACGAGATCTGGTACGTGCAGGTCGCCGCGCTCGTCGCGGGGCACGTCCTCGGGCTCGTGCTCGCGCACGACCGCGCGGTGTCGATCTTCCGGAGCGCGCGCGCCGCGCTGCGCACGCAGTACGCGATGCTCGTGCTGATGATCGCCTACACCGTCGGCGGCCTCTGGTTGCTCTCGAACGGGTAGGCGGAGCGAGGGTGGGGCCGGACGTGCCGTCCGGCCCCGGATCGGTCGAGCCTAGGTGGTCTGCGCCGTCCCCTCGATCGTCGTCGGCTCGCCGGACGAGCCGCCGACCTCGATGCGCTTCGGCTTCGGCTGCTCCGGCTTCGAGACGTGGATCTCGAGCACGCCGTCGTGGTAGTCGGCGCGCACGTGCGACTCGTCGACGCCCTGCGGGAGCGCGAGCGTGCGCGAGAAGGTCCCGAACCGGCGCTCGGAGCGGTAGTGGCGGTCGTCCTTCGTCTCCGTCGAGCGCTCGCGCGTCGCGGACACGGTGAGCGCGCCCTCGTCGAGCTCCACGGCGATCGCGTCCTGCGCAACGCCGGGGAGGTCGAGCGCGTACACGATCTCCGAGTCGGTCTCCCAGACGTCGACGGCGGGCAGCCACGCGCGGGTCGAGCCGCCGTTCCCGGTGCCGGCGCCCTCGAAGACCGAGTTGACGAGCCGGCTCATCTCGTTCTGAAGGCTCGCGAGCTCCCGGAAGGGCTCCCAGCGAACGAGCGTTGCCACGGTCGTACCTCCTTCACCTGGTTCTTATTGCACCGACAGGATAAAACCTCAGTCATGGTATGTCAAGTCATCCACACGGCTAGGATCCGCGCCCCGTGATCCCGATTCGCGACAACGTCCCGACCCGCCGCTTCCCCGCGGTCACCGTGGGGCTGATCGTCGCGAACGTCCTCGTCTACCTGCTCGTCCAGCATGCGGGTTTGCAGGCGCCGCAGGGCCCGATCGACGAGTACGCGTTCCATCCGTGCGAGGTCGAGCGCTCGTGCCGGACGATCGGCGGCGGCTGGGCGGTCACCGCCGTCACGTCGATGTTCCTCCATGCCGACGTGCTCCACCTCGCCGGGAACATGCTGTTCCTGTGGATCTTCGGGAACAACGTCGAGGACGCGATGGGGCGCGTCCGGTACCTGGCGTTCTACGTGCTGGGCGGGCTGGCGGCGACGGCGCTGCAGACGGCGATCACGCTCACGACAGGGTCCGGCATCGCCGGCCAGATCCCGAACCTCGGCGCGAGCGGCGCGATCTCGGCGGTGCTCGGCGCCTACTTCGTGTTCCTGCCGCAGGCGCGCGTGCTGACGCTGATCTTCCTCGTCTTCATCTTCTTCCTGCAGGAGGTGCCGGCGTGGATCTTCCTGCTCGTGTACATCGCGTTCCAGCTCTGGCAGGCCGGGTTCCAGCTGCAGCACCCGCCGGCCGGCGGCGGCGTCGCCGTGTTCGCCCACGTCGGCGGGTTCCTGTTCGGGTTCGCCACGGCGCGCGCGTTCCAGCGGAACCGGCCGCTCCAACCGCGATGGTGAGCTTCGACGACCACGTGAGGGCGGCGCTGGACGAGCTCCCGCCCCAGCTCGCGCGCGCCCTCGTGAACGTCGCGGTCGTCGTCGAGGACGAGCACCCGGACGACCCCGACCTGTTCGGGCTCTACGAGGGCGTCCCCCTGACCGAGCGGAGCTCGTGGGACGCGGGCGGCCTGCCCGATCGGATCACCATCTACCGGCGTCCGCTGGAGGAGGAGTTCCCCGACCCGGACGAGCTCCGCGAGGAGATCCGGATCACGGTCCTGCACGAGCTCGCGCACTATTTCGGCATCGACGAGGACCGCCTCGACGAGCTCGGCTACGCGTGAGACGTCCCAGGAATGTCCAGCGCGGGTCCGGCGTTTTCTCGGGTACATGCGCACACTCGAGACGATTCACGCCGAGATCGAGCAGCTGAGCGAGGACCGCACGGAGCTGTGGCACCGCCTGTCGGCGGGCCGCGACGACGAGGCGGCCACCGAGATCAAGCGGCTCGACGGAGTCCTGGAGTCGCTCTGGGACGAGTACCGGGCCACTCGGGCCGCGCTGCGCTTCGGCGACCGCTCGCGCATCGTCGCGCGGGCCCGCGCCGAGGAGCGGCTCGAGCGCGCCGCCTGACCGACCCCGACCCCTCCCTCTCCCCCCGGCCGCCCCGCCCCACGCGGGGCGTCGTCATTGACGGGCGGCCGCGACCGCCGCGGTGGCCGACGCGGACGCGGACGCCGCGAGCGCCTGCGCGGAGAGCACGCGCAGGTCGTCGGCGGCCGTTCCCAGGTTGATCTCGACCAGGTGCGCGGCCGAGCGCGCCGCCGCCTCGGCGAGCAGCGCGGCACCGGTCGCGTCGCCCTGGACGGCCGGGTCGCCGCATTCCGCGACGTCCTTTGCGAGCGCGGCCACGTCGGCGGCGACCTGGGCGATGAGGAGCGGCACCTCGGCGGCCCGCGAGAGCGCGCGTCCGAGCTCGGGATCCCTCCCGCCCGCGTCGTCGAGGAGCCGCGCCGCCTCCGCGAACGCGTCCGCGTCCGCGTCGGCGAGCGGCGCCGCGCGCCGGCGGAGGTGCTCGGCCTGCGCGAGCGCGCCCGCCGCATCCGGCCAGACGTCCCTGGAGCGTCGCGCGGCCATCGCCGTCACGGCCGCGGCCATCGCCGCCACGAGGCCGGCCACGGTGCCGCTGGCCGGTGCCGCCGCATCGGCCGCGAGCGCGTCGAGCAGCTCGTCGACGCAGCGGTCGCCGAGCGCTGCGCTCACGCCTCCCCGAGCCGGAGTCGCAGCTCCTCGAGCAGCCGCTCGCGCGGGTCGTACCCCTCAGCCGCGAGCGCGGCCTCGAGGTCGGCGAGCAGCCGGGCGCGGAACTCGGCGTCGGCCTCCGCGCGCGCCACGATCTCGTCGGCCTGCGCCCGGAGGAGGGGCAGCTCCTGCGCGGCGAGCACCCACGCCTCCGGCGGGGCCGGCAGCGCCGCGAGCAGCTCACCGAGCCGTTGTTCGTCGTAGGTCGTCATGTCGTCTGTCCACCCGACGCACCGGCGGGCTCGTTTCTTCCCTCCTCCGCCAGCCGACGCAGCGAGGCGAGGCAGCGCGAGATCCGGCTGGCGATCGTCCCCGGCGGAAGCCCGGCCTCGGTCGCGATCGTCGCGTAGCTCTGGTCGCGGCAGAAGAAGCGGTCGAGGACGTCGCGACAGTTGTCCGACAGCTGCGCGAGCAGCTCCCGCACGAACCAGGCGTCCTCGAGCCGCGCGAGCACCTCGTCCTCCGCGCCCTCCTCGACCTCCGCGACGGGGTCGACGCGCGACGAGGAGCGCAGCCGGTCGAGACATGCCCGCCGGGTGAGCTGGGCGAGCCAGGGACGCACGGCGTCGTCGTCGCGAAGCTGCCCGAGGCGCTCGTACGCGCGCGCGAAGACGTCCTGGAACACGTCCTCGGCGTCGTGCTCCCGGAGGCGGAAGCCCTGGACGCAGATCGCGTAGACGTAGCGCGAGAAGCGCTCGACGAGGAGTCGCCACGCCTCGTGGTCGCCCGTGCGGCACCGGGCGACGAGCTGCGCGTCCGTCGGCGGCGACCCTGGCGACAGCGCGTCAGTCCCCGCGTCGCTCGGTGTCGCGGATCGTGCGCGCGACCGACTGGAGGAGCTTCCACGCGATCTCCGCGTGGTCCTCGACGAGCGGGCGGAACTCCCACGAGGTCATCCCGTAGCAGACCATGTCGATGTCGGCGGTGACCGTCGCCGTCCGGTCCGTGTCGGCGATCAGCGCGATCTCCCCGAAGTGATCACCGGGCCCGAGCCGGCCGACGGGTCGGCCCCCCACCGCGACGGTGGCGTTTCCGTCCTTGATCACGAAGAAGCCCACGCCACGCTCCCCCTCCTTGGCGATGACGTGTCCGGCGCGGAACCGCCGTTCCTTCATCGTCTCGGCGATCATCGCGAGCTCGCGCTCCGACAGCCCCTCGAACAGGGGCACGCGGTGGAGGAGCTCGGCGGCGGCGTCGGACACGGCCGCAGTCTATGGGTCGAGCGCCCCGCCGGGGAGCGCGACTACACTGGGCGGGCGCGGGGCGTTAGCTCAGCTGGGAGAGCGCCGGCTTTGCAAGCCGGAGGTCGCCGGTTCGATCCCGGCACGCTCCATGAAGCGCAGCCCGTCTGCTCATGCGGGTGCCGGCCCATGCCGCCCGGAGCGGCACGAATCCCATGGTCATGTCGTTCGGGCGCGCCGGGGTTCGCCGCCCGCCGACAGGACCCCGGCGAACTGCAGCAACCCGACGAGCGCCGCGCGCTCGCCGAGCGACGAGA
>JBLNEO010000071.1:0-4246 GCA_050262775.1 Pseudomonadota bacterium
GCCGTGTCCCGCCTGAACACCCGCGCCCGCAACGCGCACGGGCCGCCCCCGCCCCGCGCCGGCCACTCCCTCTGCCAGGGCTGCGGCATCCCGATGGTCATCCGCACGATCCTCGACTCGATCGAGACGCCGGTGGTGGTCGTGAGCGCGACCGGCTGCCTCGAGGTCGCGACGACGCGGTACCCGACGACCGCGTGGAACGTCCCGTGGCTG
Source organism: Pseudomonadota bacterium (assembly GCA_050262775.1). Lineage (GTDB taxonomy): Bacteria > Actinomycetota > Thermoleophilia > Gaiellales > Gaiellaceae > DATHTC01. Next base: position 214 of record JBLNEO010000071.1, read on the forward strand.
CACGTCGCCTTCGAGAACGCCGCGGCCGTCGTCAGCGGCGTCGAGTCGGCGTACCGCGCGCTCGCCCGACGGGGCGCCCTCCCCCACGAGGGGCCCGTGACGTTCGTCGCGCTCGCGGGCGACGGGGGCACGTACGACATCGGGCTGCAGGCGCTCTCGGGCGCGCTCGAGCGCGGCCACCGGTTCCTCTTCGTCTGCTACGACAACGAGGCGTACATGAACACCGGCGTCCAGCGCTCCGGTGCGACGCCCTTCGGCGCCAGCACCACCACGAGCCCGTCCGGCGCCGCGGCGCTCGGCAAGGCGCAGCAGCGGAAGGACATGACCGCGATCGCCGCGGCGCACCACGTCCCGTACGTCGCGCAGGCCGCGTCGTCGCACTGGCACGACCTCAGCCGCAAGGCCGAGGCCGCGGCGCGCGCCGAGGGGCCGGCGTTCCTCAACGTCCTCACCGACTGCCCCGTCGGCTGGGGGCACGAGCCGAGGCTCGCCCCGCAGGTCGTGAACGCGGCCGTCGACAGCTGCTACTGGCCGCTGTACGAGGTCGTCGAAGGCCGCTACCGGCTCACGTACCGCCCCGAGCAGGTCGTCCCGGTCGAGGAGTGGCTGCGACCGCAGAAGCGCTTCGCGCACCTGCTCCGGCCGGAGGCGGCGGCGACGCTCGAGGAGATCCAGGCGCGCGTCGATGCCGACTGGCTCGCGCTCGTCGCACGCTGCGAGGCCGACGCCGCCGTCGCGGCGTAGGCGCGACGCGAGCCCTTCGGCGCGCCCGTCGGGCACGACGGGACGCATGCGACGGCGGTCCGCCGAGCACGCGGATCACGGGATCGACGATCCGCGTGCTCCCCGATTCCGCCGCCGTGGCGATCGGCGAGGAGGGCGATGTCCACAAGAGGAGGTTCCGATGGCCACGGAGACGGCTTCCGTCCGTGTGGGCGCGCCCGCGGCCGCGGACGCCGCGCCGATCGTCTCGGCGCACGGGGTCCAGAAGACGTACGACACGGGCGCGGTCCGCGTCGCGGCGCTGCGCGGCGTCGACCTCGAGGTCGGCCGCGGCGAGATGGTCGCGATCATGGGCCCGTCGGGGTGCGGGAAGACGACGCTGCTGAACTGCCTCTCCGGCCTCGACTCGGTCGACGCGGGCGAGGTCGTGATCGAGGGGACGTCGCTCTCGCAGATGTCCGACCGCCGCCGCACCGACTACCGCGCGCAGCGGATGGGCTTCGTCTTCCAGTTCTACAACCTGATGCCCGTCCTGACGGCGGCCGAGAACGTCGAGCTGCCGCTGCTCCTCGCGCGCGTGTCGCCGGGCCGCGCGCGGGAGCGTGCGCTGGCGGCGCTCGACCTCGTCGGGCTCGCCGGCCGCGCGGGACACGTCCCCGACGCGCTCTCCGGCGGCGAGCGGCAGCGCGTGACGATCGCGCGCTCCCTCGTCAACGACCCCGCGATCGTGTGGGCCGACGAGCCGACGGGCGATCTCGACAGCGAGAACGCGGTCGAGATCGTCGAGCTGATGCGGCGGCTGAACGTCGAGCGGGGCCTGACGTTCCTGATCGTCACGCACGACATCGCGATCGGGCGCCGGACCGACCGCATCGTCCGGATGCTCGACGGCGAGGTCGTCGAGGAGCAACGACTGGAGGTGCCGCATGTACTCGCGGGTCACGCTGCTTGAGATCGACACGCTGCGAACGTCGGTCGAGGAGGCGCTCGGGGCCTACACGACGGAGGTCGTCCCCGCCCAGCACGAGCAGGAGGGATTCGCCGGCTCGCTCGTCCTCACGACGCCCGACGGTCGCGGGATGATCGTCAGCCTGTGGGAGACCGAGGACGCGGCGCGCGCGGCCGCCGGCTTCGCCTCGGAGGCGGTGGAGCAGCACATGACGCTGTTCCGCGCGCCGCCGGGACGCGAGTACTACGAGGTCGCGTTCGCGGACCTCCCGGCGCACGTCGCGTAGCGCCGTGGACGAGCTCTTCGGGATCCCGCTCGGCACGCTCCTCGCGATCCTCGTCGGCGCAACCGGCGCCGGAATCGGGGTCCTCGCGGTGCTGGCGCTGCGCAACCGGATGCTCGTGCGGCTCGCCGTCCGGAACGCCGGCCGGCGGCGGGCGCGCACGGCGCTGATCGTCACCGGGCTGATGCTCGGGACGACGATCGTGGCCGCCGCCCTGACGACCGGCGACACCATGGCGCGGACGATCCGCCAGACCGCGGTGACTGCCATGGGCTCGACGGACGAGGTCGTCGCGGCCGCCGGCTCCATGGCCGACGTCCCGGGGGAGGTCGGCGACGCCACGGGGCCGCGGTACGTCGACGCGTCGATCGTGCCGAGGATCGACGCCGCCCTCCGGCGCGAGGGCCTCACCGACGGCGTCACCGGGGCGATCGTGGCGCCCGTCGCCCTGCAGGCCCCGACGCGGCGGCAGGCGGAGCCCCGCGTGACGCTGTTCGCCGCCGACCCGGCGCGGATGGCGGGCTTCGACGCGATCCACGGCTCCGACGGCGAGGTGGTCACGCTCGCCTCGCTCGGCATCGCCGACGGCTACCTGAACCAGGAGGCCGCCGACGCGCTCACCGTCCGCCCCGGCGACGTCGTCGACGTCTTCGCCGGCGGCAGCTCGACGATGCGCGTGCGCGTGAGGGACGTCGTCCGCTTCGACGGGGCCGGCACGGCCGACGAGGCGCTGCTCGTCCCCCTCGCCACGGCGCAACGCCTCCTCGGCGCGACCGGCCGCGTCCAGCACGTGCTCATCTCGAACCGCGGTGACGACCTGGGCGGCGTCGGGCTCTCCGACCGCGTCGTCCGGACGCTCGCGCCCGTCGTCCAGCCGCTCGGCCTCGAGGTGACGACGGTGAAGCGCGACGCGATCGACGACGCCGAGACGGCGGGCACGACGTTCATGGCGATGTTCACGACCTTCGGGTCGTTCTCGATCGCGGCCGGCGTCCTGCTGATCTTCCTCATCTTCGTGATGCTCGCCGCCGAGCGCCGCGGCGAGCTCGGCATCGCCCGCGCCATCGGCACCCGCCGCGGGCACCTCGTGGAGCTGTTCGTGTTCGAGGGGGTCGCGTACGACCTCCTCGCCGCGCTCGTGGGAGCGATCCTGGGCGCGGCGATCGCCTTCGGCATGGTCGCGGCGATCGCAGGCGCGATCTCCGCGACGGAGGCCGACCTCGACGTCGTCTACGCCGTGTCGCCCAGGAGCCTGCTCGTCGCGTTCCTGCTCGGAGTGCTCCTGACCGTCGTCGTCGTGACCGTCTCCGCGTGGCGCGTGAGCAGGATGACGATCTCGACGGCGATCCGGAACCTGCCGGAGCCGCCCGCGCACCGCCGCCGCAGCCGCTGGCTCCTCGGCATCGTCGCGATCGTGCTGGGCGTGCTGCTCGTGCTCGGCGGCGGCTCGCAGGCGACGCCGCTCCTCCTCGGGATCTCGCTCGTCCTCGTCGGCCTCGTCCCGATCGCGCGCGCGCTCGGCGCGCCCGAGCGGCCGACGTTCACGCTGGCGGGGCTGCTGCTCGTCGTGATCTGGATGCTGCCGTGGCGCGTCTGGGACACCGTCTTCGGCGAGCTCCGCATGGACTTCGGCACCTGGATCACCGCCGGCCTGATGGTCGTCGTCGGCGCCGTGTGGCTGATCGTCTTCAACGCCGACGTGCTGATCCGGCTGACGATCCGCGTGTTCGGCCGCGTCGGACGCGTCGCGCCCGTGATCCGCGTGGCCGCGGCCTATCCCGCCGCGGCGCGGTTCCGCACGGCCACGACCCTTGCGATGTTCACGCTCGTCGTGTTCACGCTCGTGACCGGCGTCGCGGCGCCGGGCTCGTTCCAGGCGGCCCTCGAGGACGTCGACCGGTCCGGCGGCGGCTACGACGTCCGCGCCGCGACGAGCGGCGGCGCGCCGATCGACGATCTCGCCGGCGCGATCCGGAGGACTCCGGGCCTGCGGGCGGCCGACTACACGAGCGTCGGCAGCCAGTCGATGCTCCAGGTGCAGGCGCGGCAGCTCGGCACCGACCGTCCCGAGGAGGCGT
>JBLNEO010000072.1:0-8113 GCA_050262775.1 Pseudomonadota bacterium
GACCGCGGCCGGCGTCCGGCGCTGACGACGAAGGTCTTCCACTCGGTCGTCGGGGATCCGGGCGACCGGGGGCTCGCGCCCGAGCGGATCCGGAGGCAGCTCGCGGGCAGCCTCGAGCGCCTCGGCGTCGACCGCGTCGAGCTCTACCTCACGCACGAGCCCGACCCCCACACGCCGCTCGCCGACACGCTCGCGGAGCTGGAGCGCCTGCGCGGCGAGGGGCTCGTCGGCGCGTACGGGCTCTCGAACGTGGACGCCGAAGGCCTCCGTGCCGCGCGCGCGCTCGCACCCGTCGCGGCGGTGCAGGAGTCGTACTCGCTGCTCGACCGTGAGGCCGAGGCGCTGCTCGACGAGGGGGTCGAGTTCCAGGCGTTCGGCCCCCTCGCGGGCGGCTGGCTGACCGGCAAGTACCGGCGCGGCGAGGCCGCCCCCGCCGGGTCACGGATGACGCTGCGGCCGGAGCCGTACCGGCACCTCGACGACGCGCGCATCCACGACGCGCTCGACCGGTTCGGCGCCGAGGCAGCCCGGCGCGGCGTCGACCGCGCGACGCTCGCGCTCGCGTGGCTCCTCTCCGACGCGCGCGTCGACGCCGTCGTGGTCGGCCCGCGGCGCCCGGACCAGCTCGAGCCGGCGCTCCGGGCGACGGAGCTCCCGCTCGCGGACGTCGAGCGCGAGGAGCTTGCGGCCCTCTTCGCGTGAGCGACGGCCGGCTAGGAGCCGGACGTCGCCTGGACGACGTAGGCGGCCACGTTCTGGATGTCCTCCTCGGAGAGGTTGTCCTTGAACGACGGCATCGGGCCCTTCCCGTTCGTCACCCGCTCGACGACGAGCGCGTGGTCGGGCTTCGCCTGGTCGAGGTTGGGCCCGATCGTGCCCTTCGCGCCCGCGTCGGCGAGCGTGTGGCAGCCGACGCACCCGGCCGACGTGAAGACCTGCTTGCCGGCGGCGGGGTCGCCCGCCGCGGCGGCGGGCTGCGTCTCGCCCGTGCCGGTCTGGCCTCCCGTCGTCTCGCCGCCGGTCGTGCCGCCGGTCGTCTCCTCGGCCACGGTGCCCTGCCCCTCGTTCTCCGACTCGGCGGCGAGCGTGAACATCGCCGTCAGCATCGCCACGAACAACGCGACGCTGACGACCGCGAAGAGCCCGACGCGCCGCCCTGGGTAGTTCGGGTACCGCCGCGGGATCACGAACGACGAGACGAGCGCGAAGCCGATGAACACCACGGCGACGGCGAGGATGCCGAGCTTCTCGCTGGACGTGAGCGCGAGGACGGACACGGCTGGGGAACCTACCGAATCGCGCCGGACGTCACACGCGGACGTGCATTCGCCCACCGTGTGGCGCAGAATCGACGACGTGGAGCTCCGGCTGCAGCCCGACACGGTCGCGAACCAGCCGCCGCCGCTCGCGGGCTACGACCTCTTCGCGGAGAACCGGCCGCTCGTGGAGGCCCTGCGGCGGGAGGGCGGCGCCGCCTGGGAAGACCGGGTCGGCGAGCTCGGGGCGGAGCTGGGCGGCGAGCCGCTCGAGTGGGGCCGGCTCGCCAACGAGCACCCACCGCAGCTCCGGACGCACGACCGCTTCGGCCGTCGAATCGACGAGGTCGAGTTCCACCCGGCCTGGCACGCGCTGCTCGAGCTCGCGGTGGAGCACGGCATCCATGCACTGCCCTGGCGCGAGCCTGGGCCCGGCGCGCACGTCGCGCGCGCGGCGATGTTCGTCACCCTCGGCCAGGCCGAGGCCGGCGTCGGCTGCCCCGTCTCGATGACGGCCGCCGCGGTGCCGGCGCTCCGGGTGGAGCCGTCGCTCGCGGCGGAGTGGGAGCCGCGGCTGACGTCGCTCGCGTACGAGCCGGAGCTCCTGCCCGCGGACGCGAAGGCGGGCGCGCTGTGCGGGATGGCCATGACCGAGCGCCGCGGCGGCTCGGACGTCCGCGCGAACGAGACCCGCGCGCGCCCGGCGGGCGACGCGTGGCTCCTCGACGGGGAGAAGTGGTTCTGCTCGGCGCCGATGAGCGACGCCTTCCTCGTGCTCGCGCAGACGGACGCGGGGCTCTCGTGCTTCCTCGTCCCGCGCGTCCTTCCCCACGGCGAGCGGAACGGGATCCGGCTCGAGCGGCTCAAGGACAAGCTCGGCAACCGCTCGAACGCGTCGGCCGAGATCGCGCTCGAGGGCGCGCTCGGCCACCTCGTCGGCGAGGAGGGTCGCGGCGTCCGGACGATCGTCGAGATGGTCGTGCACACGCGGCTCGACTGCGTGCTCGGCTCGACGGCGCTGATGCGGCGCGCGGTCGCCGAGGCGACGCACCACGCCGCCTACCGCAGCGCCTTCGGCCGCCGGCTCGTCGAGCAGCCGCTGATGCTGAACGTCCTCGCCGACCTGTGCCTCGAGTCGGAGGCGGCGACGGCCACCGCGCTCCGGCTCGCGCGGGCCTTCGACGAGGGCGGGCCGTTCCGCCGCCTCGCCACGGCCGTGACGAAGTACTGGGTGTGCAAGCGGACGCCCGGGCTCGTCGCGGAGGCGCTCGAGTGCCTCGGCGGGAACGGCTACGTGGAGGAGTCCGGCCTGCCCCGGCTCTTCCGCGAGAGCCCGCTGAACTCGATCTGGGAGGGGTCGGGCAACGTGATCGCGCTCGACGTGCTGCGCACGATCGACCGCGAGCCCGCCTCGCTGGAGGCGTTCCTCGCCGAGCTCGAGCCCGTGCCCCGGACGCACGCGGAGCGCGCGCTCGCCGAGACCGACGAAGGCGGTGCGCGCCGTCTCGTCGAGACGCTCGCGGTGGCCCTGCAGGCCTCCCTCCTGCTCCGGCACGCACCCGCCGAGGTGAGCGACGCCTTCGTCGCGAGCCGGCTCGACGGCGACGGCGGCCGGCAGTACGGGACGCTCGCGAAGGGCGCGGCGCTCGACGAGATCGTCGAGCGGCACCGTCCGCGCGTCTAGCCGCCGTCCACCAGGCGCGCCCCGGCGACCATCGCCTCGAGCTTGCGGAACGCGCGCTCGCGCGGCAGGTACTTCATCCCGCAGTCGGGGGCGACGACGAGACGCTCCGGCGGGACGACCTCGAGCGCCCGGTGGATCCGCGCCGCGACGACGTCCGGCGTCTCGACCTCGGGCGACCCCAGGTCGAGCACCCCCAGCACCACCACCTTGCCGCCGAGGCCGCGGAGCGCCTCCGGATCGAGGTCGGGCTGCGCCGCCTCCAGCGACACGTGCGTCGCGCGGCAGCCCGCGAGCTCCTCGAGGAACGGGTAGCCGGGCAGCCGGTCGTGGACGATGTGCGCGTACCCGAAGCACGTGTGGAGGACGGTGTCGCCGTCGATCCCCTCGAGCGCACGGTCGATCGCCTCGAGCGCGTACGCCCGCGCCGGCTCCGGCCGCGCCTGGAGGTACGGCTCGTCGATCTGGACGACGTCCGCGCCCGCGGCCTTCAGGTCGCGCAGCTCCGCGTTCACGGCCTCGGCGTAGGCGAGCGCCAGGCTGCGCTCGTCCCCGTAGTGGTCGTCCTGCGCCTGCTGCGTCATCGTGAACGGCCCCGGGACGGTGATCTTGGTCCGCCGGTCGGTGATCGAGCGGAGGAACTCGACGTCGCGCACCTCCACCGGCCGCGCCCGGCGGATCGGCCCGACGACGCGCGGGACGGGGTTCTCGTGCCCCGTGCGGTCGAGGGCGACCCCGGGGCGATCGAGGTCGACGCCCTCGAGCGCGGTCGCGAACCGGTTCGAGTAGCTCTCGCGCCGCATCTCGCCGTCGGTGATCACGTCGACCCCGGCGCGCTCCATGTCCGCGACGGCGAGGCGGGTCGCGTCGTCCTGCGCCTCCTCGAGGAACGGCTCCGCGACGCGCCAGAGGTCGCGCGCGCGCACGCGCGCTGGCAGGCGGTCGCCGAGCCGGCCGCGGTCGATGAGCCACTCCGGCTGGGGGTAGCTTCCGACCACGGTGGTGGTGAGGCGCGTCACGGCCGCACGACGAGGGTCGACTTCCACTCGCTGCGGTCGAGCGTCCCCCACGGGACGAGCTCGACGCTCGTGGTGACGACGAGCGCCTCGCGGAGGCGCGCGCGGATCGCATCTGCGAGGCCGGCGTCGGCGGACGCGCCGCGGGCGAGCTCGACCTGCACGGGCAGCGGCGGCTCCTGCTTCGGCCCCGGCGCGCTCGCACGCACGAGGATGTGGCCGCTCACGACGGGTGCGAACTCGCGCGCGACCTCGCGGATCGCCGTCGGGAACACGTTGACGCCGCGGACGATCAGCATGTCGTCGGTGCGGCCGACGCAGCGGACGCGCGGCCCGGTGCGCCCGCACGGGCACGGGCTCGTCCGCACGACGACGTGGTCGCGCGTGCGGAAGCGGAGCAGCGGCGCGCCGCGGTGGCGCAGGTGCGTGAGCACGAGCTCGCCCGACGCGCCGTCCTCGACCGGGACCGCGGCGCCGGACTCGGGGTCGATCAGCTCCGCGTGGACGAAGCCGCGTGCGCCGAGGTGCATCCCGTCCTGCTCCTCGCATTCGCCCCAGAGCGAGATGCCGATGTCGCCGATCCCCATCGCCTCCGTCACGTGCGCCCCCCACCCGTCCTCGAGCGCGGCGCGGAACGCCGGCTCGCCGCCGCCGGGCTCCCCGGCGACGAGGACGCGGCGGACGCTCGACCCATGGAGGTCGATGCCGCGCTCGGCCGCCCACTCCACGAGGTGCGCGGCGTACGAGGGCGTCACGACCACCGCGTCCGGGCGCAGCAGCTCGACCGCGCGCATCAGCCGCTCCGTGTTCCCCGTTCCGACCGGGATGTGGCACACGCCGATGCGGTCGAACGACGCGAGCGCCGCTCCCGCGACGAACGGCCCCGCGTTGTAGGTCGTGACGACGCGGTCGCCGGCGGCGACGCCCGACGCGGCGTAGCTGCGGGCGGAGCCGACCACCCAGCTCTCGAGGTCGCCTGCGGTGAGCGGGACGTAGCTGGGCGCGCCCGTCGTCCCGCTCGTCGAGTAGATCCGCACGATCTCGTCGGGCGAGGCGCAGAGGTGGCTGCCGATCGGGTCCTCGGACGTCCGCGTCGCGCGCAGCTCGTCCTTCTCGGTCAGCGGCAGACGGTCGAGCTCCGCCAGGCCGCCCGCGTCCGCTGCCGTCTCGATCCCCGACGCGGCGAGCTTCCCGCGGTAGAACGCCGACCGCTCCAGCAGGTACGCGAGCTGCTCGCGGTAGGCGACGTCGTCGAGCGCGAGCTGCTCCACCCACGGCCGCGACTCGACCTCGGGCTCGAGCAGCGTCACGGCTCGCGCCGCGGCTCGTAGGCGACCGCCTCCTCCGCCCGCCGTGCCATCAGGAAGCCCACGGGCTCCTGCTGCTCCTCGGCGAGGTGCGCGAGCAGGCTCGCCGTCCGCGCGAGGATCGGCACGGCCTTCACGGACGCCGACGGGAACCCGAGGTCGAGCATCACCGCCGCGATGGGCATCGAGACGTTCATCGTCAGCGGCCTCCCCCAGGCCTCGGCGACGGCGTCCCGCAGGCGGCGGGCGAGCAGGACGTGCGGCCCGCTCGCGTGCCGTTCGTCGGCCAGCTCGAGGATCCGCTCCGCGCGGGGGTCGAGCGGCCGGTGCACGGGGTGGCCGAACCCCGGCATGCGCGCGCCCGCCGCGTGCGTCGCGCGTGCGACCTCCCGGGCGACGTCCGCCGGGTCGGCGCCCGCCTCGACGCGCTCCTGGGCCTCCTCGAGCAGCCGTGCGCACTCCTCCGAGGTGCCGAGGAGGACGGGGCCGCAGCCGAGGATCCCCGCCGCCACGGCGCCCTGCAGCGAGCCCGGGTCGGCCGCGAGCGTCATCCGGGCCGCGACGTTCGACGGCATCAGCCCGTGCTCAGCGATCGCGACGAGCAGCACGTCGAGGAAGTAGCGCTGCTCCTCCGTCGCCTCGTGTCCCGTGAGCAGGAGGTGGAAGTGCTCCGTGAAGCTGACGCGCCCCATCAGGTCGCGCGCGAGGTCGCGGCCGCGCACCTCCACCCGGTCGGGAGAGGCCCGCGCGATGTGGCTGGCCCCGACCTCCCCCGCTCCCTGCTCCATCCGCCGTGCGGGCGCTAGGCCGCCGACGGCGCCGGCGACTTGACCGACTCGACGTACCCGCGCACGTCGGCGACGGGCTCCGAGTACGCGTCGCCGAGCGAGCGCTCCATGCGCTCCATGTACTCCTCGGCCCAGGCCGGGAAGTCGTAGTCGATCGCACGCAGGAACTCGAGCGTCGCCGCGAAGCGGATGTCCGCGATCGACGGCTCGTCGCCGCCGATGAACGGCCGGCCGCCGAGGAAGAAGGTGTTGTAGACGTCGAGCGGCCCCGCGAGCGCCGCCTCGGCGTCCTTCGCCGCCTTGGCCTTGGCCTCGTCGTCCGCGTCGGAGGTGCCGACCTCGCCCGGGTACTGCGGGAACCGGAGCGTCGGGTACGTCGCACGGGCGAGCAGCGGGTAGAGCGTGCCGATGAGGTAGAACATCGCGCTGTCGACCATCGCCCGCCGCCCCGGATCCGTCGGGTAGAAGCGGTCGAGCCCGTGCTTGTTGCACAGGTACTGCATGATCGCGCAGCTCTCCCAGAGCGCGCCCTTCGGCAGCCCCTCCTCCTCCAGCAGCGGCGTCAGGTCGGCGGGATCCTTCGCGAGGAACTCCGGCGTCGACTTCTTGCCCCAGACGTCCACCTCGTCGAAGTCGAGCCCCGCGGCGCGCACGAAGATGCGCACGGTCAGGTTGTTGACGCTCGGCCTCAGGATGCTCAGCGTGTTCGCAGACACGGCTTCCTCCTCGCGTTACAGGACATGCCGCTCGCCGTACGGGTGCTTCGGCGAGCGGTCGTCGGAGAGCGACCCCCTGGACCGCGCCACGAGCGCCTCGATCGCGTCCGCGAGGTGGCTCTCGGCGATGTTGTAGTCGCCACGCTCGACGCGGAGCGCGTGCGCCTCGAGCAGGACGTCCGCGTGCGTGAACCCGTGCGGCGGCTCGAAGCGGTACGACGCCAGCTCGATCAGCAGCCCGAGCGGGTCCTCGAAGTAGATCGAGTCCATGAAGCCGCGGTCCTTGACGCCGCTGTGCCGGATCCCGCGCTCGTCGAGCCGCTCCACGGCCTGCCGGAACGTCGCCTGGGAGAGCGCGAACGCGAGGTGGTGCACGGCGCCGATCGCCGTCGAGGTGCGGGCGGGGTCCGGCTCGCGCTCCTCGTTCGTGAACACCGTGATCAGCCGCCCGTCGCCCGGGTCGAAGTACAGGTGGCTCTCGGACTCGTTGTCGAGGTTCGGCTGCTCGAAGACGAACGGCATCCCGAGGACGCCCTCCCAGAAGTCGATCGACGTCTGCCGGTCGGCACCGACGATCGTGATGTGGTGGACGCCCTGGCTCTGGAGTTTCCGCACCGCCCCCGCCTCGCCTCGACTCGTGCGCCGATCCTCTCGCGCGCGAGCGCGCGCCGCAAGCCCGAGGGCATTCGCGTCGCTTCCCTCGTGCGAGGGGTCGCCGCCGAAGGGCTCCGACCGATCCCGTTCGTATGGTCACGCGTTTGCGGTCGACGGTCGTGCTCGCCACCGCCTTCCTCATGCTGGGCCTCGTCGCGGTCCCTGCCGCCGGCGCAGGGCGCGTCTCGACGGTGCAGAGCCTCGAGCGCGACGTCGTCGCGCAGGTGAACGCCGTACGCAGGCAGCACGGGCTCGCGCCGCTGCGCGTGTCCTCGCGCCTGGCGCTGGCGGCGAGATTCCACTCGACCGAGATGGGCAGGGTCGGCTACTTCGGCCACGCGTCCGCGGACGGCATGGACCCGATCACGCGGCTCGCGCGCTTCTACCCGCGCGGTCGCTACCGGTCGTGGTGGGTCGGCGAGAACCTCTACTGGTGGTCGACGACCGTCGACGCGCGACAGGTGGTCGCGGCGTGGCTCGGCAGCCCGCCCCACCGGAAGCAGCTCCTGGCGCCGCAGTACCGCGAGGTCGGGATCTCGGCCGTGCACGTCGACGACGCTCCCGGCCTGTTCCGCGGGCTGTCGCCGACGATCGTCACGGCCGACTTCGGCGTGCGCGCTCGCTGACGCCGGTCTCGTCCCGATCGCCACGCGTTTGCCGCCGCTCGTGCCCTGGAAGTTCGACTTCGCGTGTCG
>JBLNEO010000073.1:0-3451 GCA_050262775.1 Pseudomonadota bacterium
CGCGGCGCGGGGCGAGGCCCGTGACGCCGGGGCGCGCGGCGGGGCGGGGCTGGCGCGCGGGGAGGGGGGCGGCGCCCCCCCACGTCCAGACAGCCGCCACCTCGTCGCGCCGCGCCAGCACCTCCACCGGCGCCAGCGCGACGAGCTCAGTCGAGGAGCGCGTCGAGGCCAACGGTCACCCCGGAAGGGAGCTGTGGCAGCCGCTCGAGCGCCAGCAGGACACCGGGCACGAACGCTTCACGCGAGGACGTGTCGTGCCGGATCGTCAGGACCTGCCCCTCGCCGCCGAACAGCACCTCCTGATGTGCGACGAGGCCGGGCAGGCGAACGGAGTGGATCGGCACGTTGCCGCCGATGCGCGCCGCGGTCGCCTTCGCGGTCCCCGAGGGCGCGTCCTTCTTGCCCGCGTGGTGGAGCTCGACGATCTCCGCGTCGGGGAGGTAGCGGGCCGCCTCCTCCGCGAAGCGCATCATCAGCACCGCGCCGACGGCGAAGTTGGGCGCGTGGAAGACGGCGACACCCGCCTTCCGCGCCTGCGCGTCGACGTCCGCGACCTCCCATCCGGTCGTGCCGACGACGCACGGCACCCCCGCTTCGACGGCCGCGAGCACGTTGGCGACGACGGCCTCCGGTGCCGTGAAATCGACGACGGCGTCGGCGTCAGCCGCGTCGACGAGCCGATGCCCTGCCGCCTCGAGCGCCGGCCCCAGCACGCGGCCGACCTTGCCACCGCGACCGTGCAGGCAGACGTTCACGCCGCCGCGCGCGCTTCCAGGCCCGGGTTGACGCGCGCCACGGCCGCGCGGAAGCGCTCCTCGCTCGGGCCGATCCCCGACGCGGAGATGAGCTCCGGTGCGAGCAGGAGCGCGGTGAGCTCGGACACGGCCGCGGCGTCGACCGCGTCGACCTCGGCCATGAGACGCTCGAACGTCAGCAGCTCCGTGTCGGTCACGATCGACTTGCCGAGCCGCGACATCCGGTTGCCGGTCGACTCCATCGACAGCATCAGCCGCCCCTTGATGTTCTCCTTCGCCCGCACGAGCTCGTCGGCGCGGACGTTTCCGGCCGCGATGTCCTCGAGCTGCTCCGCGACGATCGCAAGGCACTCCTCGAGGTTCTCCTCGCGCGTCCCGACGTAGACGCCGACGAGACCCGTGTCCGAGTACTGCGACACGTAGCTGTAGACGGTGTACGCCATCCCCCGCTTCTCGCGGATCTCCTGGAACAGCCGCGAGGACGCGGAGCCGCCGAGGATCGCGTCGAGGATCGACGCGGCGAAGCGGCGCCGGTCGGAGCGCGCGATCCCCGGGGCGCCGATGCACACGTGGTACTGCTCGGTGTCCTTGCGGACGTACCGGAGACCGGGAGGCGGCGGCTTGACGAGGAGCGCGCGGGCGTGCGCGTGGTCGCCCTCCGGCGCCCGGCCGACCTCGACCCGCGCGAGCTCCTCCAGCAGCTGATCGTGGTGGATGTTCCCGGCGGCGGCGACGACGATGTTCGAGCCGACGTACGCCGCGTCGTGGAAGCGCGCCACCTCGTCCCGCGTCACCGACGAGATGACGTCGGCGGTGCCGATCACCGGCCGCCCCAGCGGGTGCTCGTCGAACACGGCCTCCGAGAAGAGGTCGTGGACGAGCTCCTGGGGCGTGTCCTCGTACATCGCGATCTCCTCGAGGACGACCTCCCGCTCGTTGTCGAGGTCGGCGAAGCTCGGCCGGAAGACCATGTCCGTCATGACCTCGAGCGCGGTCCCGACCTGGTGGTCGGGGACGCGCGCGTAGACGACCGTGTGCTCCCGCGACGTGGCGGCGTTCAGCTCCCCGCCGAGCGCGTCGAAGATCTCGGCGATCGCCTGCGCGGAATAGCCCCTCGTCCCCTTGAAGAGCAGGTGCTCGATGAAATGGGTGACCCCGGCCGTCGCGGGCACCTCGTCCCGCGACCCGGTCCCGATCCAGAAGCCGACCGACACGGACCGGACGCTGCCGACGTGCTCGGACACCACCCGCTCGCCCGAATCGAGTTCCGAGAGGACGTAGTTCTGCACCGACGCATCGTAGTGCAGGGCTTTTCGGACTCGGGCCGAGCAGGCATATTCCCTCTCCCATGCTCAGCCGCCTGCTCGTCTTCGTGCTCGGGATGGCGCTCGCGACGGGCGCGGCGTGCCTGACCGCACCGGCCGCGGGGCGGCCGCCGACGCACATCGCGCCGGGTGTCGTCGTGTACGGCGTCGCCGTGGGCGGCTTCTCGTCGGAGCCCGCGCGCGCGGTCGTTCGCGCGGCGCTCGCGCGGCCCGTCGTGCTCGCCGCCGACGGCACGGAACGGCGCGTCGTGCCCGAGGCGCTCGGGGTCGAGGGCGCGGTGGACGACGCCGTGGCGGCGGCGCTCACGGCACCCGTCGGGCGCGAGATCCGTCCGTCCGTCGCCTTCGACGGTGCCGCCGTGACGCGGTACGTGCGTCGGCTCGATGCGCGCCTCCGACGCCCCCCGCAGGACGCACGTCTGCTCGGCACGACGGGGGTGCGACCACGATTCGCGCCGGCGGTGGCCGGCCGGAGCGTCGACCGTGCCCGACTCGCCGCCGCGATCCGGGCGTCGCTCGAGACCGGGGACCGCGACGTGATCGAGGTCCCGTTCCGCCACGTGTCGGCGGCAAAGGACGTCCGAACGTTCGGGCCGGTGGTCGTGATCGCGCGTTTCGGCAACCGCCTGTTCCTCTACGACGGGCGGAAGCCGGTCGCCTCGTTCCCCGTCGCGACCGGCCAGTCGCGGTACCCGACGCCCATCGGGACGTTCCGGATCGTCGACATGCAGCGAAACCCGTGGTGGTACCCGCCCCCGACGTCCGAGTGGGCGCGCGGCCTGAAGCCGGTGCCGCCGGGGCCCGGGAATCCCCTCGGGACGCGGTGGATGGGCCTCGACGCGTACGGCGTCGGCATCCACGGGACACCCGACGCGGCCTCGCTCGGGTACTCCGCCTCGCACGGCTGCATCCGCATGGCGATCCCCTCGGCGGAGTGGTTGTTCGAGCACGTGGACGTCGGGACGCCGGTGGTGATCGCGCCCGCATGAGTCTCGACCAGGCGCAGATCGACGAGGCGATGCCCTTCGGCCGGGCGCTCGGGATCGAGATCACGGCCGCGTCGCCGGACGAGGTGCGGAGCCGGCTCGCATGGAAGGCGGAGCTCTGCACGGCGGGCGGCGTGCTCCACGGCGGCGCGTTGATGGGGCTCGCCGACGCCGCGGGCGGCGTGCTCGCGTTCCTCAACCTGCCGGACGGCGCGACCGGCACGGCGACGATCGAGTCGAAGACGAACTTCTTCCGCGCCGTGCGCGACGGGTGGGTGCACGGCCGCAGCACCGTCCTCCACCGCGGCCGCACGACCATCGTCGTCGAGACCGACCTGTACGACGACGCCGACCGGCGCGTCGCGCGCGTGACGCAGACGCAGGC
>JBLNEO010000074.1:0-5634 GCA_050262775.1 Pseudomonadota bacterium
GGTCCAGGCAGCTCTGCTACAGTGCCATAGCGACTGTCGAGCACCGCGTCGTCGCCGGCGGGTCCGCCACGGATGATGTAGAACCCGGCCGGGCCGGCGTAGACGTTGAGGCGCGTCATGCCGAGCGCGTGGTCGTGGTACCAGATCGTCGAGGCCCGGTTGTGGTTCGGGTACTGGAAGATCGCGAACCCGGGCCCCCAGGTGGCGCCGAAGCTCGTGGCGGCCTTGCCGGCGAAGAAGTCGAACCATGTCCCCTCGGTGGCATAGCCGGCCGGGATGTTGCCCGCGTCGGGCAGGTACCACGCTTCCGCGTAGCCGTCGCTCTCATCGCCGACCCCGACGGCGCCGTGCACGTGGGTGACGATCGGAACCGGGCCCTCATACGGGCCCGGCGTCGCGTCGAACGTCGGCCGGGCGTCGCGACCCGCGGCACCGCCGGGCGGGTTCGCCCAGTGCAACGTCGGGTCGACCGCCAGCAGGTGCGGCAGGAAGTTGCCGTTGGCGTCCTTGAGGTCGTTGATCCACTTGACCCGCACGGGCCGGTTCCACCTCGCCTCGATCGTCAGCGACGGCGCGTTGTGAATGAGCAGCCCCTTGTTGCTCTGGGCGGCCTTCCCGCCGTAGCCCCACACCGTCGTCATGGGGTAGCCCGCGGGCAGGATCTGCTGCCGGATCTGCCGCATCGAGATCTCGTAGTAGTCGATCGGCTTGCCGCCCGGCCGCGTGATCGTCGCGGCCCGCGGCATGACCGGGGGGATGAGCAGCGGTGTCGTGAACTTCGGCACGAGGTCGAGGTCGAGCGTGCCGCCCGGGACCTGCGCGAGCGCGACGGGTGCGCCCAGGCCTGGAGCCCGACCGAAGAGGTAGAAGCCTGCGCTCGCGCCTCCGACCCAGGCGACGAACGTCCGTCGGGAGAACCGCCGCATCGTTTCCATCGTGAGACCTGCCTCTCTCTCACCCCGCAGTTGTGATGGATGCAACGTAACGCCGGGGGAGCGTCGCAACAGCCGGGTTTCCCGCATCGTTCGTGCGGCTTGGCCGCCGCGTCGCGCCGCGTCGGCGCTAGCGTCAGCACCGTGCGCGCCGTCGTCGTCGACGAGAGCGGACGGCCTCGTCTCGCCGAGGTCGCCGAGCCGCAGGGCGAGGGGTCGCTCGTGCGCGTGCTCGCCTGCGGGCTCTGTGGCTCCGACGTCGAGAAGCTGACCCCCGAGCACGCGGGGACGGTGCTCGGGCACGAGGTCGTGGCCCTGGCGGCCGACGGCACGCGCGTCGTCCTCCTGCACCACCGCCCCTGCGGGCGCTGCGAGCGGTGCCGGGCCGGGCACGAGTCGACGTGCGAGGCCTTCTCGGCGCCGACCATCCGTCCGGGCGGGTTCGCGGAGCGGGTGCGGGCGGTGGAGAGCGTCGCCGTCGCCTCGCATGTCTCCGACGCGGTCGCGACGTACGCCGAGCCCCTCGCCTGCGTCCTCCGCGGCGCAGCCCGCGTGCCGGCGGGCCGCGTGCTCGTCGTCGGCCACGGGTTCGTGGGACGACTCTGGGAGCAGGTGCTGCAGCGGCGCGGAGACGACGTGTTCGCGCTCGACCTGCGCCCGGAGCGCTCGGGGCCTACGCCCGACGGCCCGGTCGACGCCGTCGTCCTCTGCGCGCCCGGCGGCGCGGCCACGGCGCTGGAGCACGTGGAGCCCGGGGGGACGATCCTCGTCTTCGCGAACGCCGGCGCGCTGCCGCTCGACCCCGTGTACCGCCGGGAGCTGCGCGTGGTCGGCTCCCGCTCGGCGACGCCCCGTAGCCTCGCCGACGCCGTCGCGCTCCTCGCCGAGCTCGACCTGCCCGCGCCGACGGTGCTCCCGCTCGACCGGTTCGACGAGGGCCTCGAGCTCTACCGGTCGGGCGCGGCGCTCAAGGTCGTGTTCACGCCGTGAGGGCCGCCCTGTTCCACGGCCCCGGCGACCTGCGCGTGGAGGACGTCCCGCGGCCGGAGCCGGCCGACGGCGACGTGCTCGTGCGCGTGGAGGTTGCGCTCACCGACGGCACCGACCTCAAGACGTACCGCCGCGGCCATCCGCGTCTGCTGCGCTCGCTCCCGAGCCCGTTCGGGCACGAGTTCTGCGGGATCGACGTCGAGACGGGCCGGCGCGTCGTCGCCGCGAACTCCGACGCCGACGAGGAGCGGCGCGACGTCGAGCTGCTGAACGGCGCCTACGCGGAGTTCCTGCTCGTCCCCGCGAGGATCGCGCGCGTGAACCTGCTGCGCGTGCCGGAGGGGCTCGCGCCCGAGGTCGCCGCGATGGTCGAGCCGCTCGCGTGCTGCCTGCGCGGCGTCGAGCTCGCCGGCGTGGAGGCCGGGCAGACGGTGGCGATCCTCGGCGCCGGGCCGATCGGGCTGATGCTCGCGGCGTGCGTCGCGGACGCCGGGGGCTGGCCGGTCGTGGTCGGCGGCCGTCCCGAGCGGGCGGAGCGCGCCCCGCGCTTCGGCGCCGAGACGGGCGACGGCGCGGGTGCCGACGTCGTGGTCGAGGCCGCCGGCACGGAGCAGGCCTGGCAGGACGCGATCGCGCTCGTGCGCGCGCGCGGCACGGTCGTCCTGTTCGGCGGCCTCGAGGCGGGCGCGCGCGTGCCCGTGGACGCGACGCGCGTCCACTACGACGAGCTGACCCTCCGGGGCGCCTTCCACCACACGCCGCGCCACGTGCGCGCGGCGCTCGCGTTCCTCGCCTCGGGCGCGTACCCGTGGGAAGAGCTGGTGACGCACCGCGTGGGGCTCGACGGACTCCCCGCGCTTCTCGCCGACCCGCCGCGCGACCTCCTCAAGGCGGCGGTGCTGCCGTGACGCCGATCCGCATCGGCACGTGCTCGTTCGCGGACGAGGCGCTGACGAAGGTCTTCTACCCGCCCGGCGTGCGCACGGGCTCCGAGCGGCTCGCGTACTACGCCACCGTGTTCGACACCGTCGAGGTCGACTCGACCTTCTACCGACTGCAGCCGCCCGAGACGGTCGCGAAGTGGGCGGCGGCCGTCCCCGACGGGTTCGTGTTCCACGTGAAGGCGTTCGCGCCGATGACGCGGCACGGTGTGAAGCACGACGTGCTGCCGGAGCCGCTCGCGGCGATGCTCGCTCCCGACGACCGCGGACGCGTCGAGCGGATGCCACGCGAGGCGCGCGCGGTCGCGTTCCGGCTCTTCCGCGAGATGATCGAGCCGCTGCGCGCCGGGGGGAAGCTCGGGTCGATCCTCCTGCAGCTCGCGCCCTACGTCGTCGTGAAGCCGGCCTCCTTCGAGTACCTCGAGTGGACGCGCGAGCAGCTCGACGGCTACGACGTCCAGGTCGAGTTCCGACACCGCAGCTGGTTCGACGAGGAGCACCGCGCGGAGACGCTCTCCTTCCTCGAGGCGCACGGGCTCGGCAACGTGATCGTCGACGCGCCGCGGTCGGAGGCCAAGAACCTGATCCCGACGGTGGTCGCGGTCACCTCCCCCACCGCGTACCTGCGGTTCCACGGGCGCAACGCCGGGACGTGGAACGTGCGCGGGGGCAGCGCCGCGGATCGCTTCGACTACCTGTACCCCGACGAGGAGCTCGCGGAATGGGTCGAGCCGATGCGGCGCGTGGCACGCGAGGCGGAGCAGGCGTTCGCGCTCATGAACACGAACGCCTACGGGCCCGACCCGCGCGACCCGGAGCGCCTCGTCGCGCAGGGGCCGGAGAACGGCCTCGCGCTCGCCCGCGTCCTCCGCGGCGCAGGCGTCCCGGCGAACCCGTGATCGGCGCACACGTCGGGGCAGGAGCGACCCCGCGCTAGCGCTCGACGCGCGAGCCGCCGACGATCGCGTCGCTGCCGTCGTCGTCGAAGCGCACCCACGCCTTGCCCTTCCCGTCGTAGTCCGGCGACCAGACGACGATCCGCGCGGCCCGCCCGCCGACGCGGCACGGCTGCTCGCCCTCGGGATCGAGCCCGGCCCACACGCGGACGAACGGGTTCGTCTCCCACTCGTCGGAGATCGTCGTCTCGTCGGTGTGGCCCGGGAGGACGCGGAGCTCCGGCGGCAGCGGCATCACGACCTCCATCACCGAGTGCCGGACGGTCGGGAAGTCGCCGCCGCCGACCGATCCCTTGAACAGGACGTCCCCGGTGAAGACGACGGTCTCGTTCACGACGAAGACGACGCCGTCGTCCGAGTGACCCGGTGTCGGCAGCGCGTCGATCACGAGCCCGCCGGTCTCGACACGGCCGCGCTCGACCGGCACGGCGAAGCGGTCGACCAGCTCGTCGTTCCCGGCGACGTGATCCGGGTGCCCGTGCGTGACGAGCAGGTGCGTCGGGGTCAGGCCCTCCTCCTCGACGACGGCGAGCAGGGGCTCGAGCGGAGCGCCGCTGTCGACGAACACGCATACCCCGCCGGGCTCGTCGGCGACGAGGTAGGCGTTCGAGAGCCACCGCGGGTCCATGCTGCGCTCGACGATCACGGTCGCCAGTAGGCTACTTCGGACCTGGAGCGAAGGAGGAGGACGGACGGATGGCCGGTCTGATGTCGCGCGCCTCGACGGTGGTGAAGGCGAAGCTCTCGAAGCTGCTCGACCGGGCGGAGGACCCCGGCGAGACGCTCGACTACTCCTACGAGAAGCAGTTGGAGATGCTCCAGGACGTCAAGCGCGGCGTGGCCGACGTCGTGACGGCGAAGAAGCGCCTCCAGCTGCAGGCGACACAGCTCGAGCAGTCCGTGGTGAAGCTCGACGCACAGGCACGCGAGGCACTCGGGGCGGGCCGCGAGGATCTCGCCCGCCAGGCGCTCGAGCGGAAGTCGGCCGTCCAGTCGCAGCTTCGCGGGCTCGACGACCAGATCGCCGGGCTCGAGCAGCAGCAGGAGCGCCTCGTCTCCTCCGAGAAGCAGCTCTCGGCGAAGATCGAGTCGTTCCGGTCGCAGAAGGAGGTCATCAAGGCCCAGTACTCCGCCGCCGAGGCGCAGGTCCGGATCGGCGAGGCCGCGACCGGGATCGGCGAGCAGATGGCGGACACCGGCCTCGCGATCCAGCGCGCCCGCGACAAGACGGAGCAGATGCAGGCACGCGCCTCCGCGATCGACGAGCTGACGGCCGCCGGGACGCTCGAGGACTTCACCGACGACCGGACGCAGCTCGACCGTGAGCTCGAGGCGATGTCGAACGAGACGCAGGTGAACGCGGAGCTCGAGCAGATGAAGGCCGAGCTCGGCGCCGGCACGGAGCGGAAGGAGCTGGGGCAGTGATCGTGCGGCTGATGAACGAGGGGCAGTACCGCGTCGGCGACGAGCTGCTGGAGCGGCTGAACGCGCTCGACGACGAGGCCGCGGCCGCGCTCGAGCGCGACGACGAGTCGGCGCTCGACGCCCGGCTCGATGAGATGTGGCGGCTCGTCCGGTCGGAGGGCGAGGCCCTGCCCGCGGACGACCTGTCGGCGTCCGACGTGCTCATCCCGCCGAGCGACCTCACGCTCGCGGAGACGCGCGCGCTGTTCGCGGACGACGGCTCCGGCCTGATCCCCGACATCCCGTCGGCCTAGCCAGGAGGGCCCGGCGCTCGCAGTCGGGGCGCAGGCGACCTGGACGGTGCATCAGCGCGGCACGGGCTGCCAGGTGGGGCTCGCTTCGCCGACGCGG
>JBLNEO010000075.1:0-14173 GCA_050262775.1 Pseudomonadota bacterium
GGCCCACCGCCCGTGCCCGGCGACGAGATCCTGCTCGGCGACGACGACCGGTTCGTCGTGCTCAAGGTCGCGCGGTCGCCGGTGCCGGACGACGCGCGCCCCTGCGCGTTCCTCGAGCGCGTCTGACGATCGTCCCGGCCATCGGGCCCGGGCCGTTGCCCCTTGTCCGACGGGACGTGGAGGCGCAGGATGTCGGTACGCGGCGAGGAGACCGCGCTCCGAACGGAGGGACCAATGGAACGACGCGCTCCGACGCTCCGCCGGCTGCCGCGGAGCATCCTCGTGGTCGTCCTCGCCGCAGGGCTGCTCGCCGCGACCGCGGGCGCCGCGCGCATCGTGGGCACCGCCCGCGGTGACGTCCTCCGCGGCACGGCGAAGGCCGACCGCATCGACGGCCGCGGCGGCAACGACACGATCTACGGGCTCGCGGGCGACGACAGCCTCGTCGGCGGCGCCGGCAACGACACGCTCGTCGGCGGCCCAGGCCGCGACACGCTCACCTGCGGCCCGGGCCGGGACACGGCCCGGGCCGGGACGGGCGACACGGTCTCGAGCTCGTGCGAGCGCGTCAGCGGGCTGCCGCCGGCGCCCGAGCCCCCGCCCCCCGAGCCTCCCGCGCCGCCGGCCCCGCCGACGCCGCCGCCGGCGCTCACCCCGCCCGGCATGTACTGCGGGTTCACGAGCAACGGGCAGAGCATGTGCTTCGAGGTGACCGCGGACGGCCGCGCCGTCACGAACGCGCGGTTCGCGATCGTCACGGACTGTCAGCCCGCCTCACGGTTCCGGATCACGTTCAGCGCGACGGGCACGTACTCGATCGCCGACGACCGGACGTTCGCGGCGAACACGCCGACGGGGAGCTACATCCGCGGGCGGTTCGACGGCGCCGGGAACGCGTCCGGCCTCCTGCACATCAACGAGGCGATCGACTACGAGGGCACGCGCTACACGTGCCTGTTCGACACGGAATGGACGGTGAAGCGCCAGTAGCGGCCGACGGTCAGGCGACGATCCGGTAGACCTGGAACACCTCGGCGTACTCGAGGTTGACGTTGATGCCGTGCGTGCGCGCCACGTTCCAGATGTACTCGGGATCCGAGTAGCGCCGGTGCTGCTGGGAGGCGTACCTCGCGAGGGCGGCGGTCTTCCGCTCCAGGTGCCGCCGCTCGAGCGACACGTACGCCTGGTAGGAGAAGTCGAAGTTGTTCCACGGGATCTCGTAGCCGAGGATCGTCGTCCGCTTGAACGCCCGGAGCCCCTCGGCCGCGATCGTCTGGTGGTCCTGGTGGATGTCGTGCAGCGAGGGCTGGAACACCGCGTCCGGGCGCCACTCCTCCCACAGCCCGATCAGCAGCTCGAGGATCTCCTGGCGATTCGCGGGGAACGTCCGGACGTCGAAGTCGTGGACATCGAGGAGCGACGGGGAGATCCCCAGCTCGGCGGTCGCCTCGCGGACCTCGCGCGCGAGCGTGTCGGGCGCGAAGCCGTCGGGCAGCGACCGCGTCGCGATCGAGAACGCGACGTAGCGAACCTCGACGCCGGCCTCGACGAGGCGCGCGATCGTCCCGCCCGCGCCGAACTCGCCGTCGTCGGTGTGCGGCGCCAGGACGAGCACCCGCTTCCACCCCTCGATCACCTGCCCGCGCCCCGCCACGCGCCGACGACCGACGCGAGGCCGAGCAGGGCCCAGGTCGTCGGATCCTCGAAGAACGCGTCGTAGAAGAGGCTGTGCACGGCGATCGCCATGAGCGCGAGCCCGACGATAAGCGACACGCGGCCGGCGAAGGAGCGGGAAGCGCGACGAAGCGGCACGACGAGCGCCGCCGCGAGCAGCCAGAGGTAGAGCGCGAACCCCGGCACGCCGCCCTCGGCGGCGACGGTGACGGGCGTCGAGTGCGAGGCGGCCTTCTTCGGCTCCTCGCCGCGGAGCCCGGTGCGCTCGGCGTAGGCGCGGCGGAAGCCGCCGAGGCCCACGCCGCCCACCGGATTCGCGGCGGCGATCCGCGCGCCGGTGCCGACGAGGTTCGACCGCCCGCTCGTCGCCCGGTTCAGGTCCTTCCGCAGCTCGTCGCGGACGTTCGTGGTCGCGAAGCCGACGAGAACGAGCACCGCCGCGACGGCCGCGAGCGGCGCCAGCGTCCGGCGTCCCCAGGCGAACGCGGCCGCCCCGAGGACGGCCACGACGAGCGCGGCGAAGCTCGACTGGGAGAACGAGAGCAGGAGGCCGACCCAGATCGCCGCGACCGCGCCCGTGAGCAAGAGCCCCTCGCGGAGGCGCGAGAGCGTCAGGACGACCCCGACGCAGGCGATGATCGCGACGACGAGGAACCGCCCGTAGATCGACGGGTCCCAGAACACCGAGTTCACGCGGTAGAAGGGCGCGTACGCGTTCCCGACGACCACCTTCGGGTTCCAGAACACATCCCGCGTGACCCACTGGTAGGCGCCGATGGCCGCGAACGCGAGCGCCATCGCGAGCAGCTCGACGAACACGGCCGTCAGCCAGCGACGGCTCCACGGCAACCGCGCGACCGACACCGACAGCAGGCCGAACGGGAGCAGGAACGCGGCGAGGTCGATCGTGCCCTCGCGGACGTCTCCCGACCACAGCAGGGACAGTCCCGCCCAGCCGGTGAACGCGGCGAGCGGCCACGCGAGCGGCCCGAGCTCGCGGCTCCTCGCGTCGCCGCGGAGGAGCTCCCAGGCGAGCGCGAGCGCCGCGCCGGCGACGACGCCGTAGAGCGGCAGGAGCAGGTTCGCGTCCTCCCCCTCGAGCGCGACCGGCACGCGGGCGGGCACGCACGCGAGCGTGAGCACCGGGACGAGCCACGGCCACGCGACGAAGGCGGCGGCGAGCGCGACGGCGCCCGCGACGGCGAGGACGGCCGCGCCCACGTAGAGCACCGGCCTTCCCGCGGGCGCGAGCGAGGCGGCGAGCGCCAGCCCGCCCCCGCCCCACGCCGCGAGGCCGGCGAGCCGGATCCGGCCGCCGGGGGCGACGAGGAGAAATGCGAGCCCGGCCGATCCGACGACCGCGCCGAGCTGCGCGAGCTCAGCGTGCACGCACGACCACCGCTGCGCGGTCGGCGCGACCGTTCGCCTCGACGAAGAGCGTGTAGCGCCCCGGCCGCCCGGGCGCGCGAAGCACGAGCAGCGGCCCGCGCGCCGTCCCTGACCGCCCGGCGAGCCGCCACCGGTAGGCGCGGGCATCGGTGTCGACGCCGATCCCGAAGCGCACCCTCGGCGGGACGCGGACGAGCTCCCGTGCGAGGTCGATGTAGCGGATCCGGATCGCCGAGCGAACCGGAGGGCCGACGTTCCCCGCCTTGTCCTCGGCACGGAGCTCGAGCCGGTACCGACCGCGCGGAAGCGCCTTCCCGTCGCGGATCCCGAACCACTCGAGCTTGCCCTCGGTGGGCGCGAAGCGCGTCCGGACGACGCGGTCGCCGTCGACCCAGAGGAGGGCGTTCGCCGGCTCGTCGATCGCGTACGAGATCCGCACCTTGTCGTTGCGACCGTCGCCGTCGGGGGAGAAGGCGTCGGGCGGCCGCAGCGCCGTCAGCCGGATCGTCGGCGGGGTCGTGTCGACCCGGATCGGGTTCGGGAGCGCGATCGTCCGGCGCTCGCGGTCGAGGTGCACCCTCGGCCGGTAGGCGCCCTCCGGGACGATCCGGCCGTCGTCGTCCCGCCCGTCCCACGTCGCGGCCACCGTTCCGACCGGGAACTGCCGTCCGGTGAAGAGCGTGCGGACGACGTCGCCGTCCCCGTCGACGATCGCGAGGTCGACGCGGTCCGCGGTGCGCAGCCGGAACCGGATCCGCGCCCGCTCCTTCGGGCACCGGCACACGGGTGAGAACGTCTTGTCGATCTTCGGTGCGGCGATGGGGCTGCGGACGAGCTTCAGGCGCTCCGTGACGGCGAACGCCACCGCGCTGCCCACGAGGAGCGCGACGACGAGCGCGATCGGGAGCAGGCGCGCCACAGCGTCGCGATTCTAGGGACGGCGCCTAGGGCGACGGCATGCGCTCGAGACGCTGCGCGATCGCCTCGCGGACCTGCGTCGCCACCTGCGGCAGCTCGCGCTCCATCGCGCGGAACTCGCGGCCGAAGACGACGACGAGGCGCATGGGGGTCGCGGCGGTCACCGTCGCCGTTCGTCGCTCGGCCTCGAGCAGCCCGATCTCGCCGAAGAAGTCGTCGGGGCCGAGCTCGCCGACGCGTCGGCCGTCGACGTGGACGTCGGCGGCGCCGTCGAGGATCACGAAGAACTCGTACGCGACCGAGCCCTGGCGCCCGAGCACCGTCCCGGCCGGCACCTCGACCTCGTCCGTCCACCGGCCGACCTGCTCGAGGTCGCGCTTCCCGAGCCCGGAGAAGAACGGGATCTCCCGGAGTCGCTTCGGATCCACGGCGGCGAGTCTCGCAGCGCGGCGGGGGCGATGCGAGGGCGGACCACCCGGATGGGGAGCCTGAGCGCCAGGCGCTTGACCACGGGCCGGAGGCGCGGGACACTCGTCGCGTCACCGGCCGCCGAGGTCCGAGGCCTGGCCGGTCGACCCCTCGAGACATGAAGGAGCAGCGATGACCGACGTGCGGGCGAGAACAGAGCGACGGGTTCCGACGAGGCTGGCCGCGGCCGGGGCGTTCCTGGCGACCGCGGTGGCCCTGCTCGGGACGGCCGGACGCGGCGATGCGAGCACCACGAGCGCGTGCAGCAGCGCCGACCCTGCGGGACGCCTCGTCTGCATCACCGTCCAGGACCTCGACGGGGTCTCGCCGTCCGGCGTGACGACCTCCGGGAAGCAGCAGGTCGACGTCCGCGCGTACCAGTTCTACACGGTCGAGATCGCCAACATCGGCGGCAACACGCTGACGAACGGCTCGGCGACGCTGACGCTGACGGACACGGTCGCCGGGCAGGCGGATCCCGTCGTCTCGACGGCGCTCTTCGTCCCCGCCGGCTCGCCGTCGTTCTGCTCGGCCGTGTCCGCGTCGCCGAACGTCGTCCGATGCGCGCTGCCGAACCTGCCGGCCGGCGCGAGCACCGGGTCGTTCACCGTCGCCTACCGCACGTCGACGACGCCGGGCGTCACGGCGACGAAGGGCTCCGTGACGACGGCGTTCAAGGAAGGCGCGAACCAGGGCGCCAACCCGGCGGACTTCACCGTCTCCGAGACGACGAGCCTCGAGCCCGACCCGCAGCTCTCGGTCGCCTGGTCGCCGACGGGCCAGAGCGTCAGGCTCGGGACGAGCCCGGCGGACGTCCAGTTCTCGACGCTGACGTTCAAGGTCCCGGCCGACAAGGCCTCGTTCCTGGCCTCGCTCTCGGAGGGGAGCGGGTCGATCTGCCCCACGGGGAAGACGTGCTCGACCGAGCTCGTGAGGACCGACCTGAGCGGCGGTCTGGCGCAGGGAGTGTTCTCGCCGCAGAACCCGTTCACGCTCACCCTGACGTTCGACCTCGGACTGCTCGGAAGCCGGAACCTCAAGGACTTCGTCATCTACCACCTCAAGGACGACAACACCCTCGAGACGATCAGCGCCCGGTGCAGCGCGAGCCCGCCGGCGTCCACCGATCCGCTGCCGTGCTTCAACCTCTCGAAGGTCAACCAGCAGGGGCAGCAGCTCGCGATCGTCGAGATCTGGGCCTGGCAGAACGGCTACTTCCAGGGGTAGCGTCAGGCGGACGTCGCAGCCTTCGGAACGTCGTCGGCGAGCCGCCCGGCGAGCGCACGCTCGGCGACGACGTTCCCCTTCCGCGCGTAGACGGCCGCGGCCGCCGCGAGCGCCGCGCGGCCGTCCTCCTCACGGTCGCTCGCCAGGAGCGCGGCCGCGTGCACCTCCAGCGCCTGCCCGTAGCCGACGAGCGCGTCCGTGTGCCCGAACAGGTCGACCGCCGTCCCGGCGAGCCCAACGGCGGCCTCGGGCGCCCCCTGGTGGGCGAGGACGGCGGCAGCGGCCGTCCGCCACAGCGCCTGCGATGCGAGATCGTCCTCGGCGGCGAGCTCCTGCGCGACCGCGGCGAAGCGCTCTGCCTCGTCCAACCGCCCCAGCAGGCAGAGCACGTGCGCGAGCTGCGCCGCCACGGTCGGCCGCAGGTACCGCTCGTCCATCGCCTCGAGCGTCTCGTAGTCGCGCCGCAGCTCGCGCTCGGCCGCCTCGGGATCGCCGGCGAGCAGCTCGACGATCGACGACTCGAGCGAGATCCGCGCGGCGTAGATCCGCGCGCCGGACTCGTGCAGTGCGGCGGCCGCGTCGCGGTAGAGCGCGCGCCCCGTCTCGAAGTCGCCCAGCATCGCGTGGAGCGGCGCCTTCAGCAGCGTCACGAAGCCGTACACCTTGCGATTCGACGAGGTCTGCGCGAGGGCGTCCTCGCACAGGGCAATCGCCTCCGCCGCGGGCGTCGGGCCGTACAGCGCCGCAATTGCGGAGGTGGACGCGGCCACCGCCTCCAGACGACCGTCGTGCACGCGCCGGGCGTGCATCGCGGCGCGCTGCGCCGCCGCGACCGCGTCGCCGAATCGATACGAGACGCCGTAGGCGAACATCGCGAGCCGCCACGCGCGCGCGAGCCGCCGGTCGTCGGAGGCTTGCTCGAACAGCGACACCGACCGCTCGACCTCGTCCTGCACCGCCGCCGACCAGTCGGCCTCGTCGCCGCCGCTGTACCGGCGCATGCTGAGCTGTGACAGCCGCGCCTCGGCGGCCGTGCCGGGATCCGCCGCGCGCTCCGCGCGCTCGACGGCCTCGTCGAGGAAGAGCTCCGCCCACGCGAACTCGCCGACCTGCGTGAGCGCCTCGCCGAGATCGGGGAGCAGCGCGAGCCGCTCGGGCGCATCCTCGGGCAGGAGCTCGACCGCACGGCGCAGCAGGTTCGCGGCCGCCGGCATGTCCTCGCGCGCGAAGGCGCGCTGGCCCGCGCTCGCGAGCTTCGTCCCGGCGCGGCCCGCGAGCCCACGGCCGTGGTCGTCGACCGGCCCGAGCTCGGCGCGGTAGCGGTAGGCCTGCTCGAGGTGGTACGCGAGGATCTCCTCGTACTCCGCGGCGCGGTCGCGGTCGCGGTTCACGCGCTCGCCCCAGTCCGCGAAGCGCTCGTGCAGCGTCGCGCGCGTGCGCTTCAGCATCTCGCCGTACGCCGCGTCGCGGATGACGATGTGGGCGAAGCGGTAGTCGCCGTCGCCGGCCGCCACCAGCCGCTTCTGCGCGAGGCCGGCGAGGAGCCCGCCCGTCCGGCCCTTGAGCGCGTCGGGAACGAGCTCCTCGAGCGCGTCGGCCGTGAACTGCTGCCCGATCACCGACGCCGACTCGACGACCGCCTTCTCCTCGGGCGTGAGCAGGTCGAGGCGTGCGCCGACGAGCGCCTGGATCGTCGGCGGCACGGGCACCTCGTCGAGGGCCTCCGTCGGCACCCACCGGTCGCCCTCGCGCCGCAGGCGGCCGCCGTCGATCAGCATCGAGAGCATCTGCTCGACATACAGCGGGTTCCCCTCCGAGGACGCGACGATCCGCTGCCGGACCTCGCCGACGAGCCCGGCCTCGCCGAGCAGGCCGTCGATGACGCGCTCGCTGTCGCCCGCGTCGAGCGGCTGCAGGTCGAGCGTCTCGCCGCGGAGGCCGCCCGGGCGCAGCTCGAGGAACGCGGGGCGGCCCGTGCAGAGCAGGAGCAGCGGCGCGGCGACGCTCGCGGCGACGCGCTCGACGAGGTCGAGCAGCGTCGCCTCGGCCCAGTGCACGTCCTCCCAGACGGCCACCACCGGGCGCTCGCGCGCGATCGCCTCGAACAGGCGCGCGGCGGCCCAGAACGTCTCCTCCGCGGGGAACTGACGATCGACCAGGCCGAGCGCGGAGGCGACGCGGTCGGCGACGCGGGCGTCGCCGCCGACGAGCGCGAGCACCTTCGCCGACGCCTGCTCGGGCGAATCCTCGTCGCGGATCGCCGCGGCGGCGCGCACGATCTCGCCGAGCGGCCAGAACGTGATCCCGCGGCCGTACGGCAGGCACCGGCCGCGGAGCACGAGCGCCTCGCCCTCCACCGAGGCGCGGAACTCCTCCACGAGACGCGACTTCCCGACGCCCGCGTCGGCGAGGACGGTCACGGTACGGCCGGCGCGCGCCTCGACGCTCTCGGCGAAGCTCCGCCCGAGCGTGCGGAGCTCGTCCTCGCGCCCGACGAACGGCGTCCGGTGCCGACGCTCGGTCGCCGCGACCTCCAGCACCGACACGAGCCGGTACGCCGGCACGCGGTCGCTCTTCCCCTTCAGCTCGAGCGGCTCCACGGGCTCGACCTCCACCGCGTCGCGCACGAGCCGGTACGTCGCGTCGCCGATCAGGATCTCGCGCGTCGGCGCCGCCTGCTCGAGGCGCGCGGCGACGTTGACGGTGTCGCCGGTGACGAGCCGCTGGCCCGTGGCTCCGTCGCCGGCCACCACCTCGCCGGTGTTCACGCCCGTGCGGTTGGCGAGGCTGACGCCCCAGCGCTCCTCGAGCTCGTCGTTGAGCAGCGCGAGCCTCCGCTTCATCTCGGCGGCCGCGCGGACGGCGCGCAGCGCGTCGTCCTCGTGGATCCGGGGCAGGCCGAAGACGGCCATGATCGCGTCGCCGATGTACTTCTCGATCGTGCCGCCGTGCAGCTCGAGCGCACCGCTCATCTCCTCGAAGTAGCGCGACATCACCTCGCGCAGCGCCTCGGAGTCGAGGCGCTCGCCGAGCGCCGTCGACCCCTTCAGGTCCGAGAAGACGACGGTGACGGTCTTCCGCGTCTCCTGCGGCGGGAGCGTCGGCGCGAGCGGCGTGCCGCAGAACCCGCACAGCCGGAAGCGATCCGGGTTCTCCTCGCCACAGCTCGGGCACCGCACCACGCCTGGAGTGTGGCACGAGGGCGCGCCGGTGGCGAAGCGCGCGCCCGGTCGGGTCAGCGCTCGAGCACGGGGCGCGCCCTCAGCCGGCGGCCCTCGGTGACCACGAGCGTGGCGAGCCCGGCCGCGATCACGCACGGGATCACGATCTCGCTCGACGGCACGTCGAGGAGCTTCACGCCGCTGAGCGTGAGCGTCGTCGCGAGCGCGATCCGCAGCGCCCGGTCCGGGAGCTTGATGCTCACCTGCGAGCCGAGGAGGACGCCCGGGATCGAGCCGACGAGCAGCCAGCCGGTCGCCGAGAGGTCGACGTTGCCCGCGGCGAGGTGCCCGATCCCGGCGACCCAGAGCAGGGCCGCCGCGTGGAAGATGTCCGTCCCCACCATCTTCACGGCCGTCAGCGGGAAGAGCAGGAGCATCAGCAGCCCGAAGAACGTGCCGCTGCCGACGGACGTGAGCCCGACGACGAAGCCGCCCGAGAGGCCGATCAGGACGGCGAGCGCCTTGTCGCGGCGCTGGAGCAGGAAGGGCGCATCGCTCTTCGCGCGCCCCTGGACGAACGTCTTGAGCGCGAAGCCGATCCCGCCGAAGATGAGTGCCACGCCGAGGATCGTCTGCGCGTCGTCCTCGAAGCTCTCGCCGTAGCGGTGCTTGAGCCAGGTCGCCACGGCGACGCCGAGGAGCGACATCGGGGCCGAGCCGAGCAGCATCCAGAGCGTCAGCCGCGCATGGACGGTGCCGAGCTGCCGGTGCCGTACGGCGCCGAACGACTTGAACACCGCGCCGTGGAGGACGTCGGTGCCGATCGCGACCGTCGGCTTGAACCCGAAGAGCAGCACGAGCAGCGGCGTCATCAGCGACCCGCCGCCCATGCCGGTCATCCCGACGAGCGTGCCGATCAGCAGTCCGGCGAGCGAGAGCTGCCAGGTCATGCCGACGCGGACACGACCATGCCGGCGCCCACCGTCTCGTTCGTCGCCTCGTCGACGAGGACGAACGCTCCGGTCGTGCGGTTGTCGGCGTAGGAATCGACGACGAGCGGCTCGGACAGCCGCAGCGTCACCTCGGCGAGGTCGTTGAGCTCGAGCCGGTCGGGCGACGGGACGTCGGCCAGCGTCTCCATGTCGACCTTCGAGCGGAGCTCGTCGACGATCGCGCGCGCCCAGCGCGTCGTCTGCTTGACCGCGACGCGCGCGCGCGGCTCGAGCGGGCGCTCGCTCATCCAGCAGACCCGCGCCACGAGCTCCCGCGCCGCCACCGGCGGCCGGTCAGGATCGGCGAGCATGTCGCCGCGGGACACATCGAGGTCGTCCTCGAGGCGGATGACGACGGACATGGGCGGAACCGCCTCGTCGAGCTCCCCGTCGGCGGTCTCGACGTGCGCGACCTTCGACCGGCGCCCCGACGGGAGCGCGACGACGTCGTCGCCGACGCGCCACGCCCCGCTCGCGACCTGGCCTGCGTAGCCGCGGTAGTCGTGGTACTCGGTCGCCATGGGCCGGATCACCCACTGCACGGGGAAGCGCCGGTCGGCGACGTTGCGGTCGCCGGCGAGCTCCACGGTCTCCAGGTGCTCGAGGAGCGTGGGCCCGTCGTACCAGGGCGCGGCATCGCCCGGATCGACCACGTAGTCGCCCTCGAGCGCCGAGATCGGCAGGACGCGGAGGTCGACGATCCCGACCTGCTCGGCGAGCGCGCGCAGCTCCGTCTCGATCGTGCGGAAACGCTCCTCCGACCACGCGACGAGGTCCATCTTGTTGACGGCGACCGCCACGTGGTGCACGCCGAGCATCGCCACGATCGACAGGTGGCGGCGCGTCTGCTCGAGCACGCCGCGGCGCGCGTCGACGAGCACGATCGCGAGGTCGGCCGTGGACGCGCCGGTGACCATGTTCCGCGTGTACTGGACGTGGCCGGGCGCGTCGGCGAGCTGAAAGCGGCGCCGCGCCGTCACGAAGGAGCGGTACGCGACGTCGATCGTAATCCCCTGCTCGCGCTCGGCGCGGAGCCCGTCCGTGAGGAGCGCGAGGTTGACGTACTCGTCGCCGCGGCGCCGCGACGTCTCCTCGATGTGCTCGAGCTGGTCGGCGAGGATCTGCTTCGTGTCGTAGAGCAGCCGGCCGATCAGCGTCGACTTGCCGTCGTCGACCGAGCCGCAGGTGACGATGCGGAGGAGGTCCGCCTGGAGCATCTGCTCGGAGACGGCCATCAGAAGTACCCCACCCGCTTGCGATCCTCCATCGCCGCCTCGCTGAAGCGGTCGTCCGCCCGCGTCTCGCCGCGCTCGGTCACGTTCGTCGCCGCGATCTCGGCGACGACCTCCTCGAAGGTCTCCGCACGCGACTCGACGCCGCCCGTGCAGGTCATGTCGCCGACCGTCCGAAACCGCACCCACGCCTCGAACGGCTCCTCCTCCGGCAGGCGCTCGACGAACGCGGAGACGGCGTACAGCATCCCGTCGCGACGGAAGACCTCGCGCGGGTGCGCGAAGTAGATCGACGGCAGCTCGAGACGCTCGCGCGCGACGTACTGCCACACGTCCAGCTCCGTCCAGTTGGAGATCGGGAACACCCGGACGTGCTCGCCCTTGCGGACGCGCGCGTTGTAGAGGTTCCAGAGCTCGGGCCGCTGGTCGCGTGGGTTCCACTGGCCGAAGTCGTCGCGGAAGCTGAAGATCCGCTCCTTCGCACGCGCGCGCTCCTCGTCCCGGCGCGCGCCGCCGATCGCGGCGTCGAACCCGTGCTCCTCGATCGCGTCGAGGAGCGTCGTCGTCTGCAGCCGGTTGCGCGACGCGCGCGGCCCCGTCTCGTCGACGACGCGGCCCTTCGCGATCGACTCCTCCACGGATGCGACGATCAGCCGCTCGCCGAGCTCCGCGACGCGGCGGTCGCGGAACTCGAGCACCTCCGGGAAGTTGTGCCCGGTGTCGACGTGCATCACCGGGAACGGGAACTTGCCCGGGCGGAACGCCTTCTCGGCGAGCCGGAGGAGCACGATCGAGTCCTTGCCGCCGGAGAAGAGCAGCACCGGTCGCTCGAGCTCGGCGGCGACCTCGCGGAAGATGTGGATCGCCTCGGCCTCGAGCTCGTCGAGGTGCGAGAGCCTGTTGCTCCGGGCCACGATCGCCGTCACGCGCGCACCCCCTGCAGGTACTCGAGGACCTCGCGGGCCGACTCCGCCGGAGCTCGGCCCTCCGTGTCGAGCCGCAGCTCGGGCGACTCGGGCTCCTCGTACGGGTCGGTGACGCCCGTGAACTCGGCGAGCTCGCCGTTGAACGCCTTCTCGTAGAGCCCCTTGACGTCGCGCCTCGCGCACTCCTCGACGGAGGTCGCGACGTGCACCTCCACGAAGGGCGCGTACTCCTCCACCATCGCGCGCGCCTTCGACCGCGTCTCGGCGTACGGCGAGATCGCCGACACGAGCACCGTCGCGCCGTGCCGCGCGAGCCGCGACGCGACCCACCCGATGCGCTCGATGTTCGTGTCCCGGTCCTGCTTCGAGTAGCCCAGCCCCTTCGACAGGTGCTCGCGCACGACGTCGCCGTCGA
Source organism: Pseudomonadota bacterium (assembly GCA_050262775.1). GTDB lineage: Bacteria > Actinomycetota > Thermoleophilia > Gaiellales > Gaiellaceae > DATHTC01. The sequence continues at coordinate 12,403 of JBLNEO010000075.1, forward strand.
GGTACTCGACGAGGCGCCCGTCGGCCTCGAGCGCGCGGCCGACGATCGAGGCGATCGTGGACTTCCCGGCGCCCGACAGGCCGGTGAACCAGAGCACGAGGCCGCTAGTCATTCGACTCCTTCAGCAGCGGCGCGTTCACGTGGATCCCGCACTCGAGCTTGTTCGACCCGGCCCAGCGCCCCGCGCGCGCGTCCTCGCCGTCGGCCACGCGGCGCGTGCAGGGCACGCAGCCGATCGAGGGGTAGCCGCGGTCGTGCAGGGGGTTGTACGGCACCTCGTTGACGAGCAGGTAGGCGTCGACGCGCTTCGCGTCCCAGTCGACGAGCGGCTGGATCTTCCACACGCCGTACCGCTCGCTCCACTCGACCTTCCGCGCGCCGGCGCGCGTCGGCGACTGCTCGCGGCGGATGCCCGTGATCCACGCGCCGTACCCGCGGAGCGCGCGCTCGAGGGGCTCGACCTTGCGGATCCCGCAACAGCGGTCGACGTCGGTCTCCCAGAGGCGGTCGATCGGGTCGATCGGGCGGAACGACCTCAGCTGCAGGCCGTAGCGCTCGACGAGCCGGTCCCGCGTCTCGTACGTCTCCGGAAAGAGGACGCCGGTGTCGAGCTCGACCACCGGGAGCTCGAGCCCGAGCTCCGAGACCATGTGCACGAGCACCGACGACTGCCGCTGCCACGAGCACGTGAGACACATGCGGTCGCCGAACTCGCCGTACGCCCAGCGGAGCACGTCCTCCGCCGACATCGCCTCGAAGTCGAGCTCAGGCAGTGGGGGCGCGCTCGCCACCGAGCAGGACCTCCTTGAGGGTGTCGCCGCGCAGCCCGAGCCGGAGCGTCTCCAGCGGGATCACCTCGTCCGGCGGGATGTTGCCGAGGTTCACGTCGGGCCCGAAGTGCTTCACGAACCAGGCCTGCGACGCCTTCGTGGGCGCCTCCCAGATCAGATCGTGGAAGTCCAGCGAGTGCTCGATCTCCTCGACGAGCCCCGTTCGCATCTCACCCGTCGGCCGGTAGATCCCGGCGGTGCCGCCCTCGCGGCCCTCGGCGATCACCTTCCACGCGCCGGCGTCGAGCTCCTCGCGCATCCACTGCACCCAGAGGTACGGCGCGATGTTGACGTCCGCGTCCTTCGACCCGACCTCCGAGAGGACGACGAAGTCCTGCGCGAACTCCTCGATCAGCTCGAGCTTGCGCTCGCGCGGGATCTCGATCGTGCCGTCGGAGATCTCGACGTGCGAGAAGCGGAACTCCTGGAGCCACGCCTTGAACTCGTCGAGCTTCTCGCGGACGTAGACCGCCTCGAAGAGCGTGCCGCCGCACACGACCGGGGTGTCGAACGAGCGATAGAGCGCGATCTTCTTCTCGAGGTTGTTCGTGACGTAGCTCGTGCCCCAGCCGAGCTTGACGATGTCGACGAAGGCCCCCGCGGTGTCGAACATCCCCTCGATGTCGCGGAGGTTGAGACCCTTGTCGATGACGTGCGTCAGACCCTTGTTGCGCGGCTTCCCCTCGCGCCGCGGAACCCCCAGCCAGCCGTCCTCAAAGCCTTGCATAGAGCTCCTCCAGCTTCTCCTTCGCACGCGTCTGCACGTCGTGGAAGACCGAATTGCCGTGTGCGTCGATGCCGACGATCAGCGGCCCGAAGTCCTTGACGCGGAACTTCCAGAGGCACTCGGGCATGAGCTCCTCCCAGGCGACCTCCTCGATCTCCTCGATCTGGGTCGTCTCGAGCGCCGCCGCGCCGCCGACGATCGCGAAGTAGACCAT
>JBLNEO010000076.1:0-8261 GCA_050262775.1 Pseudomonadota bacterium
CGGCGTCGAGGTCGGTGTCCTGTGACGCGCCGCGCCCGCTCTTGAGCTCGGCGAGCGCCGATTCGAACCGGTGCCCGTCGATCCCGTCGACCACCTCGCCGTACATCTGGATCAGGCGCCGGTACGAGTCGAAGGCGAAGCGCGGGTTGCCCGTGCTCTCCGCAAGCCCCTCGACCGCCTCGTCGTTGAGGCCGAGGTTGAGGATCGTGTCCATCATCCCCGGCATCGAGATCGCGGCGCCGGAGCGCACGGACACGAGGAGCGGGTCGCCCTCGTCGCCGAAGCGCCTGCCGGTCTTCTCCTCGAGCGCGGCGACGTGACGGTCGATCTCGTCTGTCAGCCCCTCGGGGACGTGCCCGCCGGCCGCCATGTAGGCGCGGCAGGCGTCGGTGGTGATGGTGAAGCCGGCGGGCACGGGGATCCCGAGCTGCGTCATCTCCGCGAGGCCGACGCCCTTGCCGCCGAGCAGCTCGCGGCCGCCCTCGGACGGCTCGTCGAAGTCGTAGACGTACTTGGTGGAGGCGATGTCGGTCACGCCCGGATCTTTCCATAGCACCGGCGGCGCAGTCCTCCGTAGGCGGCCGCAGATACTGGGGGACGATGCGCAAGGTCGTCGTCGTCGCGAGCGCGAGCGGAAGCGGGAAGACCACGCTGGCGCGGTCGCTCGCCGCCCGCCTCGGCGTCCCGTTCGTCGAGCTCGACGCGCTCGCCCACGGCCCCGGGTGGGCGGAGCGCTCGGCGGAGGAGCTGCGGGCGCTCGTGTCGCCGCTCCTCGAGCTGGACGGCTGGGTGGTCGACAACGCGTACCGGGGCAAGCTCGGCGACCTGCTGCTGCGCGAGGCGGACGCCGTCGTCTGGGTCGACCTGCCCGTCCACGTGTGGCTGCCGCGGCTGCTCCGCCGGACGTGGCGTCGGCTGCGGACGCGCGAGGAGCTCTGGAACGGCAACCGCGAGACGGTGCGCGGCGTGCTCCTCGGCCGCGACGCGCTCGTGTGGTGGGCGCTGCGGAACGCGCCCCGCCGCCGCCGCGCCTACCCGGTCGAGCTGGCGCCGTACGGCCTCGTCCGGCTCCGGACCCGGCGTGCGGTCGAGCGGTTCCTGGAAGAGTCCCGCCCGTGAAGCGTGAGGTCCGGCTGACGAGCGGCGACCGCGTCCTGTTCCCCGACGACGGGATCACGAAGCGCGACCTGTGGGACTACTACGACGCCGTCGCGGAGGTCCTCGTCCCCCACCTCCGCGACCGGCCGTTCACGATGAAGCGCTGGCGCGAGGGGCTCGCCGGCGGCTCGTTCTTCCAGAAGCAGGTGCCCAAGGGGACTCCGTCGTGGATCCCGACCCGGCGGTACACGACGCGGACGCGCGACGGACGGACGCGGGAGGTCGACTTCGCGCTCGTGAACTGCCGCGAGGCGCTGCTCTGGATGGTGCAGATGCACTGCATCGACATGAACGCGTGGTACTCGCGCGTCGACCTGCCGCACCGGCCGGACTTCGTGCTCTTCGACATCGACCCGCCCGACGATGCCTCGTGGCCGCTCGCGGTCGAGGTCGCGCACCTCATCCACGACCGGCTCGAGGAGCTCGGGCTCGCGTCGTGGGCGAAGACGAGCGGCTCGACCGGGATCCACCTGGTGGTTCCGATCGCGCGGCGCTCGTCCTGGGACGACACGTACGAGTTCGCCGGCCGCGTCGCCCGCGGCCTCGAGGCGGAGCACCCGGGGATGCTGACGACGCAGTGGCGCAAGGAGAAGCGGACGGGCGTCCTCGTCGACCACCGGCAGAACGCGTGGGGGAAGACGATCGCCTCCGTCTACTCGGTGCGCCCGCGCCGCGGCGCCCCCGTGTCGACGCCGCTGGGCTGGAGGGAGCTGACGCCCGAGCTCGACTTCCGCGAGCTCGGGATGCGCGAGGCGCTCGCGCGGGTCGAGCGCGACGGCGACCGCTTCGCGCCGGTGCTCGAGGGCGGGCAGGCCCTCGGCCCCGTCCTCCGGCGGCTCCGCGAATCGGACGCGAAACCGCCCACGTAGCAGCCTGCTACGTGGTCGCTCCCGAACCGACCTCGCCGGGGCGCCCGCGCTGCTCGACGGCGAGGATGTTGCCGTCGGGGTCGCGGAACCAGGCGGCGCGGACGGGTCCGATCGTCGCGATCCCGTCCTCCGTCTTCAGGCTCGGGAGGTCGTAGTCCTCGAACACGACCCCTCGCGCCCGCAGTCCGGCGACGGCGGCGTCCACGTCCTCGACGACGAAGCCCGCGACCGTGGCCCTGCTCGCGCCGGCCGCAGCGCTGCGGTACGCGAAGAGCATCCCGTCGCCGGCGTCGAACACCGCCTCCGGGTTGTCCGGGATGTCCTCGAGGCGCTCGATCAGCCGGAGACCCAGGGTGTCGCCGTAGAACGCGATCGCGCGATCGACGTCGGAGACGGGCACGATCGCGCAGATGCGGGCGGCGGCGAGCAACGCGGTCGCGACGCTACAACCCGACGCGAAACCGCACAAGTGACAGTCTGTTACTTGTGCGGTTTCAACCCGTACGGGAGGCGCGGCGCTCGGCCACCCAGCCGGCGACCCGGATGCCCAGCCAGATCGGTGTCAGGACGACGTAGAAGACGACGTCCGCGAGCGCGAGGATCGCGAACCACGCGGCCCAGCGTGCGGGCGAGACCGGACGCCGCTCCGTCACCGAACGGACTCCTTCTCCCGCCGCCGGTGCTCGACGGCGCGGATGATCCGGTGCGCGGTCTCCTCGACGGACAGGTCGGTGACGTCGATCACCGGGCACCCGAGCTTCCGGTGGATCGCGGACGCCTCGTCGAGCTCCTCGTAGATCTGCAGCAGGTCGGCGTAGCCGCGCTTGCCGCCCCCCATCGACCGGACGCGGACGGTGCGGATCTCCGCGAGCCGCTCGGCCTTGATCGTCAGCCCGACGACCTTCGTCCGGTCGATCTCGAACAGCTCCCGCGGCGGCTGGATCCCCTTCACGATCGGCACGTTCGCCGTCTTGTGCCCGAGGTAGCCGAGGTACATCGAGAGCGGCGTCTTCGACGTCCGGGACACGCCCACGAGCACGATGTCCGCCTCCGTCAGCCCGGCGCCGACGCCGTCGTCGTACTTCACGGCGAACTCGATCGCCTCCATCCGCTTGAAGTACGTCGAGTTCAGCGGGGCGCGCGCGCCCGGCTTCATCTTCGCGGCCTGGCCCGACACGCGGGCGATGGACTCGATCGGGTGGCCGAGGAGGTCGGCGTAGTGGACCCGCGCCCGCCGGCAGAGCTGGCGCATGGTCTCCCGGAACTCGGGCTCGACGAGCGTGTACACCGCGACTGCCGGCCGCCCCCGCATCCGGCTGACGGCGATCTGGAGGTCGTCCAGCGACTCGACGCGCGGGTGCCGGACCTCCTCGAACGGCTGGTCGGGGAACTGCGCCTCGAGCGCCTGGACGAGTCGCGCGGCCGTCTCTCCCGTCGAGTCGGAGACGATGTGAAGCTCGACGGCGGTCGGTGCGGGCGGCACGCGCGTGATTCTGCCCCGAACGAGGCCCGGCCGCCCGAGGGGGAGCCGGGGCGGCCGGGGTTCGGGGAGGAGGCCGAGAGGGCGGATCAGCTCGTGGGGCGCGTCCCCAGCGTCACCGTGACGGTCGTCGTGTCGCCGTTGCGCTTGATCTCGAGCTGGAGCTCGTCGCCCGGCTGACGGTCGGCCACCGCCTTGCGAAGCGCGTCGCCGTCGGCGATCGCGTCCCCGCCGGCCTTGACGACCACGTCGCCGACCTGCAGGCCCGCGTCCGCGGCGGGGCTGCCCGCGCGCACGGCGCCGATCTGGGCGCCGCCGCCCTGGGCGTCGCCGATCTCCACGCCGAGGTAGGCGTACTCGACCTTGCCGCCGCGCTCGAGCTGGTCGACGACCTTCGTCACCGTCTCGATCGGGATGGCGTACCCCACGCCGTCGTTGCCGCCGGACTCGCTCGCGATCTGGGAGTTCATGCCGACGACGCGCCCGTCGGCGTCGAGCAGCGGCCCGCCCGAGTTGCCGTGGTTGAGCGCGGCGTCCGTCTGGATCGCGCCGTCGATCGTGTAGTTGTTCGGCGCCTGGAGCTGGCGGTTCTTCGCCGAGACGATTCCCGACGTGACGGTGCCCTCGAGACCGAACGGGCTGCCGATGGCGATCACCGGGTCGCCGATCTCGAGCGCGTCGGCCGAGCCGAGCTCGAGCGGCGTGATGTCCTTCGGGACCCTGCTCAGCTCGAGCAGCGCCACGTCGGTCGATGCGTCCGTCCCGACGACACGGGCCTCGATCTTGCTGCCGTCGTGGAAGGTGACGGTGACGGTGCTCGCGCCGTCGACGACGTGCTGGTTCGTGACGATGTGGCCCTTCGCGTCGAGGACCCACCCGCTTCCGGTCGACGTTGCCTGCCCGCCGCCGAACGTGTCGCTCGACCCCGTCTGCGCGGTGATCGTGACGACGCCGGTGATCGTCTGCTTGTAGATGTCCGCGATCGAGCCTCCGGTCGCTGCCACCGGGCGGGTGACGGTCGTGGTCGCGGCGACGGGCGCCGCCGACGACGGCGCGTCCTCGTCGACGGCCGACCACACGCCGACCGCCGCCACGCCGCCGAGGACGGCGGACGCCAGCAGCGCGGCGAAGGGAACGAGGAACTTCTTCACGGTGCCTCCTGGGTTCTTCTCCATTGGGTGAGGCTACGGTGCCCGACGAGGCTGAGAGCGTCCTGAGAGCGCCGTTGCGGGTCCGTTAATCGGGGCCGGGCCGGTTCTCAGCGAACGTTCAGCGTCCGGCGGCACACTGCACGGGTGAGGATCCTCGTCGTGGACGACGAGCCCGCGGTGCGGACGGCGCTCGAGCGCGCGCTCGTGCTCGAGGGCTACGACGTCGACCTCGCCGTCGACGGCGGCGACGCGCTGCAGCAGGTCGGCCGCGACGCGCCCGACGCGCTCGTCCTCGACATCCTGATGCCGGGCGTGGACGGGCTCGAGGTGGCGCGGCGCCTCCGGGCCGACGGCGACCGGACGCCGATCCTCATGCTCACGGCGCGCGCCGGGGTCGGAGACCGGGTGGAGGGGCTCGACGCCGGCGCGGACGACTACCTCGTGAAGCCCTTCGCGCTCGAGGAGCTGCTCGCACGGCTTCGCGCGCTCCTCCGCCGTTCCGGCGCGGACGGCACCGGGCAGGTGCTGCGCTTCGCCGACCTGACGATGAACACCGGCACCTACGAGGTGCGGCGCGGCGAGCGGCGGATCGAGCTGACGCGCACCGAGTTCCAGCTGCTCGAGCTGTTCCTCCGCAATCCGCGCCAGGTGCTCACCCGATCGCTGATCTTCGACCGCGTGTGGGGCTACGACTTCGGCCCCGCGTCGAACGCGCTGGAGGTGTACGTCTCCTATCTGCGCCGGAAGCTCGGCGAGCCGCGGCTGATCCACACGGTGCGGGGCGTCGGCTACGCGCTCCGGGACGAGCCGTGACCCTCCGGACGCGTCTGACCCTGGTCGCGGCCGCCGCCGTGGCGGTCGCCGTCGCGCTCGCCTCGGCCGGCGCGTACATCGCGGTGCGGAACGTGCTCCGGGGCGAGGTCGACGATGCGCTGAAGAACCGCGCCGCCGACGTTCGCCTCCCCCACGCGTTCCCGAGCCCGGACTTCGAGCTGCTCGAGCGGCCCCTCCTCGGTGGGGCGCCCGGGTACATCCAGCTCGTCGGCGCCGACGGAACCGCCGTCCGCCGGCGGGACGCCCCGATCCCGCTGCCGAGCGAGGGTGCACGCGAGGTCGCCGCGGGCACGCGCGAGCCGTTCTTCGAGGACGCGACCGTCGCCGGGACGCACGTCAGGATCCTCACCACCCGCCTGTCGGCGGGGGTCGCAGTCCAGATCGCGCGGCCGCTCGAGGAGATCGACCGAACGCTGCAGCGGCTCGCGTTCGTGCTCGCGCTGTTCGGGATCGGCGGCATCGTGCTCGCGGCGGTGCTCGGCCGGGCGGTCGCGCAGACCGCGCTGGCACCGGTGAGGCGGATGCGCGAGGCCACGCGGCACGTGGCGACGACGCTCGACCTCTCGCAGCGCCTGGAGGTGTCGGGGTCCGACGAGCTGTCTGGGTTGGCGGCGGATTTCAACGTCATGCTCGGCGAGCTCGAGCACTCCCTCGCGGCCCAGCGCCAGCTCGTCGCCGACGCGTCGCACGAGCTGCGGACGCCGCTCACGAGCCTGCGCACGAACGTCGAGCTGATCGCGCGCGACGCCGACGTGCCCGCGGCGGAGCGGCAGGCGATGCTCGACGATGCGATCGCGCAGATCGAGGAGCTGACGGCGCTCGTCGGCGACGTGGTCGAGCTCGCGCGCGGCAACCGCCTCGAGGAGCCGCCGATCGCGCTGCGGCTGGACGAGCTCGTCGACGCCGAGGTCGAGCGCGCGGCGCGCCACACGCCGTCGGTCCGGTTCGAGACGGAGCTTGCGCCGTCGACCGTGTCGGCGTCCCCGGCAGCGCTCGGACGCGCGGTGGCGAACCTGCTCGACAATGCGGCGAAGTGGAGCTCGGAGGACGGCGTCGTCGAGGTGCGCGTCGAGGACGGCGCGGTGACGGTCCGAGACCACGGTCCCGGCATCGCCGACGGCGACCTTCCCCACGTGTTCGACCGGTTCTACCGCGCGCCGTCCGCACGCGGGATGCCGGGATCCGGCCTCGGGCTCGCGATCGTGCGGCAGGTCGCCGAGGCCCACGGCGGTCGTGTGACGGCGATGCGCGCCGACGGCGGCGGGACGGTGTTCCGGCTCGAGCTGCCACGTGACGGTTCCCGCCCCGAGGACGCGCTCGTCGAGGAGCCGGTACGCACCGTCTAGAGGTTCACGCGCGTGATACCCGGGGCCCCGACCCGCCCTCCTGCCTGTGCGTGAGCCTAGCGAGAAGAACCGCACGAATCCGTGCCGGGTTCGCGCCGAAGGCGTGACGGCGGCGAGGGCCCGGCGGTCAGCGCGGGATCTGCAAGAGGTCGCCGAGGCGCCCCACCTCGTCGCGAACCGCGCCGAGGAGTGCGAGTCGGTTCGTGCGGACGCGCTCGTCCTCCGCCATCACGAGCACCTCCTCGAAGAAGCGCTCCATGAGCGGGGCCAGCGATGCCGCGGAGGACAGCCCGCGTGGGACGTCGGCCGGGTCCACGTCGATGGCCGCGAGGGCGGAGGCGAGCTCGCGCTCGGCGTCCTCCTCGAACAGCGCCTCGTCGACGACACCACGCCCATCGCCCTTCGCGGCGAGTCGCGTCGCGCGCTCGTACACCTCGTAGGCGCCGGCGAAATCCTCACCGCCGGCCTCGGACGCGAGCGCCTCCGCGAGCCTGGCCACGGCGCCGAGCTCTTCGACGGGTGCGGCGCGCGCGGCGCGAACGAACTCGACCGGCACGTCGAGCAGCTGCTCGAGCCGCTCCTCGACGAACGCGCGCACCTCGGGGTCGAGCAGCGCACGCGGGACGGCGAGGCCACGCTCCGCCGCGAGGCGCACGAGGCCGATCGCCGCCCGGCGCAGCGCGTAGGGATCGCGCGATCCCGTCGGCTTGTGCCCGAGTTCGAACGCGACGTTCAGCGTGTCGATGCGATCCGCGGCGGCGAGCACCGCCCCGGCCGGCGTCGACGGCAGCGGGCCACCGGCGGACTCCGGGAGGTATTGCTCGTCGATCGCCGTCGCGACGGCGTCCGACGCTCCGGCAAGCCGGGCGTACGTCGCCCCGATGTGGCCCTCCAGATCGGCGAACTCCCGCACGAGCTCCGCCGCCTGGTCGGCCTTCGCGAGGCGCGCGGCCTCGCGCGCGTCGGCGTCCCCGCCGAGGGCGTCCACGAGCCCGACGAGCCGCTCGATCTTGTCCGCGAACGAGCCGGCGCCCGTGAAGAACGTGATCGAGCCGAGCCGCGCCGCCAGGCCCTCGATCCCGACGGCGACGTCGCGGTCGAACGTGAACGCCGCGTCGTCGAGCCGGTTCTCGAGCACCGCCGTGTAGCCCGGGATGATCGCCTCGGCCTCGCCGCCGTTGGCGACGACGGCGAACCGCGTCCCGCCGAGCGGGAAGTACCGCTGATGCGACTGCATCGCGGTGACGATCACGCGCTCGGGAAGTCGGAGGAACCGTTCGTCGAACGCGCTCTCGAGCACGAACGGCCACTCCACGAGGTGGACGACCTCGTCGAGCTTCCCGAGCGGGTCGGACCACGGGCCGAGCGCGTCGAGCCCCTCCACGATCAGCCGACGGCGCTCCGCCTGGTCGGGCTCCACGCC
>JBLNEO010000077.1:0-2589 GCA_050262775.1 Pseudomonadota bacterium
CGCGTACTCGCGGCGGCCTCGCTGACGGAGGCATTCCCGGGGATCGACGCGCGTCCGGCGTACGCCTTCGGCGGATCGAACCAGCTCGCGTTCCAGCTGCGGCAGGGGGCGCCCGCCGACGTGTTCGCGTCCGCGAGCCCGAGGTACACGCAGGCGCTCTACCGGGAAGGCGTCCTCGAGCGCCCGGTCGCGTTCGCGTCGAACAGCCTCGTGCTCATCGTCCCCCGGGAGAACCCCGCGGGGATCCGCTCGGTGTACGACCTCCGTCGCCGCGGCGTCCGGCTCGTGATCGGGACGGCCGCGGTCCCGATCGGGTCGTACACGCGCGACGTGCTCCGGCGGCTCGGCCTCGCAGGCGTCCTCGCCCGGGTCGTGAGCCAGGAGCCCGACGTGAAGGGGATCCTGTCGAAGGTCGCGCTCGGCGAGGCGGACGCCGGCTTCGTGTACGCCTCCGACGCCCGCGCCGCCGGGCGCCGCGTCGTCCGCGTCGCCCTCCCCCCACGCGCACAGCCGACGGTGCGGTACGAGGCCGCCGTCGTGCGTCGCGGCCGCCACCGCGACGAGGCGCGGGCGTGGGTGCGGTCGCTCCTCGGCGCACGCGCCCAGGGGGTGCTGCGCGCCGCCGGCTTCGGGACGCCGTGAGCGTGCGCCGCGTGGCCTTCGACGTCGCCCTCGTCGTGGCGCTCGCGGCGACGCTCGGGTTCCTGCTCCTCCCGGTGGCGGCGATCTTCGCGAACGTCCCCCCCGGGCAGCTGCTCGACGGGCTCCGCAGCGACGCCGCGCGCGACGCGCTCGTCGTCACGCTGAAGACGACGCTCGTCGCACAGGCGCTGATCGTCGTCGTCGGCACGCCCGCCGCCTACCTGCTCGCAACACGGCGGTTCCGCGGCCGCACGCTCGCGCTCACCCTCGTCGAGCTGCCGCTCGTGCTCCCGCCGGCCGTGGCGGGCATCGGCCTCCTCGCCGCGTTCGGCACGCTCGGGCTCCTCGGCGGCACGCTCGACGCCCTCGGCGTCTCGCTCGCGTTCACCCAGGCGGCCGTGGTGCTCGCGGTCACGTTCGTCGCGAGCCCGTTCTACGTCCGCTCCGCGGTCGCGGCGTTCGCCGCCGTCGAGCCGACGCTGCTCGACGCGGCACGGACGCTCGGCGCGGGCCCGGCGCGCACGTTCGCCCGCGTCGCGCTTCCGCTCGCGGCCGGGGGGCTCGGGTCGGGGCTCGCGCTCTCCTTCGCACGCGGTCTCGGCGAGTTCGGCGCGACGATCATGTTCGCCGGGAGCCTGCAGGGGGTCACCCAGACGCTCTCGCTCGCGATCTACGAGCAGTTCGACGTCGACTTCGACGTCGCGCTCGGAATCAGCGCCCTCCTCGTCGTCGTCAGCTTCGTCCTCCTCCTCGCCGTGAAGCTCGTCCCGCGATGGACACGCTCAGGCTCGACCTCGCCCATCGTCTCCGCTCCTTCCGCCTCGAGCTGAGCGCCGAGGTCGGGCGCGAGACCCTCGCGCTCGTCGGCCCCTCCGGCGCCGGCAAGTCGAGCGTGCTGCGGGCGGTCGCCGGCCTCCTCCGGCCGGACGCGGGATCGGTGCGGCTCGGCGCCGACACGTGGCTCGACACGCGATCCGGGATCGACCGGCCCGCAGAGGAGCGGTCGGTGGGATACGTCTTCCAGGACTACGCGCTGTTCCCGCACCTGAGCGTGGCGCGGAACGTCGCCTTCGGCGGTCGCGACGGCGTGCACGAGCTCCTGGAGCGATTCGGGATCGCCGGTCTCGCGGAGGCACGGCCGCGGGACCTCTCCGGCGGGGAACGGCAGCGGGTGGCGCTCGCACGCGCGCTCGCCCGGCGCCCGCGCGTGCTGCTGCTCGACGAGCCGCTCGCGGCGCTCGACGCCCACACGCGGGCCGCGGTGCGCGCCGAGCTGCAGGAGATCCTGCGCGACACGCAGCTGCCCACGGTGCTCGTGACGCACGACTTCGAGGACGCCGCGGCGCTTGCCGACCGGATCGGCGTCCTCCTCGAGGGGCGCCTCGTCCAGGTCGGGACGGCACGTGCGCTCGTGGAGTCGCCGACCGATCCGTTCGTCGCGAGCCTCGGCGGCGGCAACCTGCTGCCGGGGACCGCGCGCGCCGGGCGCGACGGGCTGACGGAGGTCGTGCTCGAGGGGGGCGGCGTCGTCTACTCGACCGCCGCCGGCCACGGCCGGGTCGGCGTCGTGGTGCACCCCTGGGACGTCTCCGTCGCGCGCGACCAGCCGGCGGACTCGGCGCTGAACCACGTCCGCGCGCCCGTGGGCGCGATCGTCCCGCTCGGGAACCGCGCCCGCGTCCGCGTCGGGCCCCTCACGGCGGAGCTGACGGCCGCATCGGTCGAGCGGCTCCGGCTTGCGGTCGGCGACCCCGTCGTCGCGAGCTTCAAGGCGACCGGGACGCGCCTGGTCCCGCTGCGCTAGTCGAGATAGGTGTCGTCGTGCGAGTACGGCGGCGCGCAGCAGCAGAGGAAGCGCAGCGGCACGCCGGCGTCGGCGGTGATCCGGTGGCGCGCACCGGGCGGGATCAGGATCGCGTCGCCGGCGCCGACGCGCCGTCGCTCGCC
>JBLNEO010000078.1:0-7466 GCA_050262775.1 Pseudomonadota bacterium
CTGCGCCGAGGACGGTCGCCGCGACGAGCGCACGGCCGCCGATGCGGAGGTGGAGGAGCCGTGCGAGCACGACGAGCGCCGCGGCGCCGATCGCGTAGACGACGAGCCTCCCGCCGAGCTCGGCGCCGCTCGAGAGCGTCATCGGCAGGCGCGCCTTCGTCATCGCGCCGTCACCCGCCCGCAGGAGGTCGACCGGGTAGAGGTTCTCGAAGACCAGGCGGTGCAGCGAGACGCGCGCGAGGAACGGCCCGTAGGCGACGGCCGGGACCCCGACCGCGGGAACGATCAGCGCGACCAGGTCGCGCCGCGGCCACCCGACACGCCGCGCGCGGACCACAGCCCACAGCACGGTGGCCACGAGCGCCGCGAGGAACGGCTCGGGCTTGGTCAGCGCGCAGAGCCCGACGGCCGCCCCGGCCGCGCCGACCCACCACGCGGACCCGGAACGCGCGTAGCCCCAGACGGCGAGGCAGAGCCCGAGGAGGAAGAGCGTTCCCAGCGGGGCGTCGTACGTGTGGGGGAGCACGAAGCTGTAGTTGTTCGGCGCAAGCGCGACCGCGGCCGTCAAGCCGGCGGCGAGCCCGGCGCCGAGCGGCGACAGGACGATGCGCCCGACCGCGTAGGTCGCGCCCACGAGGAGCAGCGTGATCACGAGTCCGAGCGCGACGCCGGCGCCGAACCCCTCGCCGCCCACCAGCACCGCGACTGCGGCCAGGGCCGGCCCCAGCGGCCCGTAGTAGTACGTGAAGTCGGCGTACGGCACGGCGCCGCCGGCGATTCGCGCCGCGGCCTCCAGGTCGTAGCCGGTGTCGCTGTCGAGGTCGCCCCAGCCGCCCCACGTCACCGCGACGAGCGCAACCGTCCACACCGCGACCGAGAGCACGGCGACGACGTCGCCGGTGAGCGCGAGGCGAGCGCGGCGGGCCGCCGCCGGTGCGCTGGCGACCGTGGTCATGCCGCGGCCCGCTCCCCCACGGGCATCCGCTCGAGCATCCCCTCCACCACGCGGTCGGCGACGCCGATCACGGCCTGGCCGCTGACGATCTCCGGGTACACGTGGGACGTCGACGCGAGCGCGAGGCCCGGGACGTCGAACATCGCCGGGATGTTCCGCGCGCCGCCGAGGAGGTGCACCGGCTCCGTCACGCGCGCGCGCTGGACGACCGCGTCGAGGATCTCGTCCTGTCGCAGGTCGGGGAAGATCGTGCGCGCGTACGAGAGGTAGTCGGCCTCGAGCTCGTCGAGCGGGCGGCCGTGGTCCGGGTGCGACGGGTCGACGTACCGCGAGACGTAGACGAGGTGGCCGCCCACCGCTTCGGGGTCGACCACGTGCGTCGTCTCGACGATCGTCGTCAGCGGGACGCGCCTGTCGGTGATGTTGAGGTGGTAGTACGGGCTGACGCTCCGGCTCGTCCGCAGGAGCAGGCAGACGACGCCGAGGTAGCGGGCGTGATCCGGGGGCGCCTGCGCCGCGAGGTCGTCGTCGAGCAGCGGGCGCGCCTGCGGCGGCGCGAGCGTGCAGAGCACCGAGTCGAACGCGCGGAACGAACCGTCGACGACGAGGCCTCCGGCACGGCCGCCCACCGAGACGACGCGCTCCACGGCCGCGCCCGCGCGCACCTCGGCGCCGAGCTCGCGGAGCCGCGCCTCGAGCGCGTCGATCAGGCGCTGGTACCCGCCGTGCAGCCACCCCATCACCTCGCGCCCGCCCGAGTCGCGCGTCTTCGACATGCGACGCGTCCGCGCCCAGATGTAGGTCGCGGGGAGGTCGTCGTAGCGGCCGTCGAACTTCGAGTCGAGCAGCGGCTCCCAGAGGCGTTCCGTCACGCGCGCTCCCGAGGTGCTGCGAAGCCACTCGAGCAGCGGCTCGTCGTCGAGCTGCTCGTACCCGCGCGTGAGCTGGCAGCGGACGACGAAGCGCGCGAGCCGCACGCGGTCGAGGGGGCGCAGCAGCGGGAAGGTCAGGAACTCGCGCGGCGAGGTCATCGAGAACAGCCGCCCGTCGCCGTAGAAGCCGACCTTCGTCGGCCGGAAGCGCCAGTCCTCCTCGGTGAAGCCGAGCTCCGCGGCGAGCCCGCGGACGCGGTCGTCCGTCGGGAGGACGACGTGGTAGAAGCGGTCGACCGGCCGGCCGCCGAAGTCGAACGAGCCGACGAGGCCGCCGAGGTCGGGTGCCCGCTCGAAGAGCGACACGCGGACGCCCGCCTTCGCGAGGCGGTACGCGGCGGTCATGCCGAGGATTCCCCCGCCGACGATCCCGACGGACGGCCGGGTCATGCAGGCGCGGCCCCGCGCGCCAGCCGCTGCCGGACGGCCATCCGCCAGTAGGCGAAGATCGTCCGGACGATCGGCATGCTGCTCTTGCCCACGCGGCGGCTGCAATCGAGATCGACGGGCACCTCCTCGATCCGTGCGCCGAGCGAGGCGAACTTCGCCAGGAGCTCCGCCTTGCACGCGAACCCGGACTCACGGATGAGGCCGTCGCCGTAGCGGTCGTGGGCGCCGCGAAGCGCGGACGCGCGGTACACGCGGAGGAAGGACGACACCGTCTTGGCCTCGACGCCGAGGAGGCCGCGGATGAACAGCGACGCGCCGGCGCTGAGGACGCGCCGCGGCGCGGCGACGTTGTGCATCACCCACGAGGCGAGGACGACCTCGGCTCCCGCGCGCGCGCGCGCGATCATGATCGGCACCGCGTCGAGGTCGCTCGTGTTGTCGGCCTCCATGGTGACGATGAGCGCCTCGTCGCCTGCGCGCTCGAGCGCCGCCTGGAAGCCGGCGCGGAATGCCGCGCCCGGGCCGCCGTTCGCCGGGAGACGGACGAGATGCACGGGCAGCGCACCCGCGTAGGCCTCGACCACCCCCACGGTGTCGTCGGCCGAGCCGTCGTCGACGACGATCAGCGCGCTCCCGTCCGGGAACAGCTGGGGACGCGACTCGAGGTCGCGGAACAGCGCCGGCAGGTTCTCGGCCTCGTTGTAGGCCGGCACCACGAACAGGTTGGGCAGCGCCGCGGGTGCCCCCGCAGCCGGGACCACCGCTCCCGGGTTCGCCGCCTCGATCGTTGCCACCACGTCCTCCAGTCCCAGTCCCTCGCGTGCGCCGTCGCGCCCCCCGACGTCTTGACCCTAGGGAGCGCCCGAGGAGCGGAACAGGCCAGAGCGCAAAACCCTCCGCGAGGCGGGGGACTAGCCGTTCGGCCGGGGGGTCGGGGCCGCCTCCTGCGCGAACTCTGTGCGCTCGGGGATGTCGTCCCGCGCGGGCCTCTACGATCATGCGAGCGCATGGTCGGAGGGGGAGAGCGATGACGGTTCGTGTCGCAGCCGTCGAGCCGGGGGCGGGCGTCGCCTCCGGCACGGAGGCGCGGCGCGGCGTCCGCGCGTTCGACGGCGCGATGGTGCTGTCGGTCGCGATGGGCCTCTCGGGCCTGCTGATCTACGTCTTCCACGTCCTCGCGGCCCGGGTGCTCGGCCCCGACTCGTACGGCCGGATCGCCGTGCTGTGGGCGGCGCTCTTCGTCGCCGTCGTCGTCCTCTTCCGGCCGCTCGAGCAGACGACGGCGCGCGCGCTCGCCGACCGGCGCTCGCGGGACGAGGGAGGCGCGTCGGTCGTCCGCGCCGCGGTCGTGCTCGCCGCGGCGATCGTGTCGCTCCTCGTCGCGGTCCTGGCGCTCGGCCGCGACGCCGTGAGCTCCGCGCTCTTCGACGGCGACGCGACCCTGACGTGGGCGCTGATCGCGGGCATCGTCGTCTACGCGGGGGTGTACGTCGTCCGCGGCGTCACGAGCGGGATGCGCTGGTTCTCCGGCTACGGGGCGCTGCTGCTCGCCGACGCCGTCGCTCGCGTCGCTCTCGCGCTGCCGCTCCTCGTCGTCGCCTCGGAGGGGGTTGCGGCCGTCGCGATGGTCGGAGCCGGCGTCGTCGGGATCGCCGTGACGCTCCTTGCGGGGCACAGGCGGCTGCGCACGCTCCACGAGGCGGACGAGGCGGCCCCCTTCCCGCTCCGCAGCGCGACCCGGTTCGCGGGCCCCGCGAGCGTCATCGCGGCGGCCGACCAGATCCTCGTCAACGGCGGCCCGCTCCTCGTCGTCCTCAGCGACGCCCCCGGTGGGTCGCGCGCCGCCGGCGTCGTCTTCGCCGCGACGATGCTCGTCCGCGTGCCCGTGTTCCTCTTCCAGGGGCTCGCGGCGTCGCTGCTGCCGAACTTCACGGCGCTCCACGCGAGCGACCAGATGGGCGCGGTCGTCCGCGCGGCACGGCGCGCCTGCGCCGCGAGCGTCGCCGTCGGTGCGGCGGCGTTCACCGTGGCCCTCGTCGCCGGGCCGGCGATGATGGTGCTCGTGTACGGCGAGGAGTACCGCACCGGCCGCGTCGCCCTCGCGCTCCTCGGCGCCGGCGTGGGCTCCTACCTCGCAGCCGCGACGCTCTCGCAGCTCCTGCTCGCGCTCGACCGGGGTCGCGCCGCCGCGGCCACCTGGGCGGGCGCCGCCGCCCTGTTCGCGCTCGCCTACGCGGTGATCGGCGGCACGGCGCTCGACCGGATCGCCGCCGCGTTCGTCCTCGCCGCGACGGCTGCCGCCGTCGTGCTCGGGCTCGTGGTCGCACGCGTCGTCCGCGACGGCGCCCGCGGCGGCCATTGACGGATCGCCGACCGCCGTACAACCTGTGTCAACGTCTGGCGGCGGACGACGGATGGAGGGCTCGATGGGCGGCGGCGATGGGGCGGCGGGGAGGACTGCCGTCGTCATGGACCCGCAGCCCCTGTGGGTCGCCGCGATCACGCGGATCCTGACGGAGGCGGAGATCACCGTCGTCGAGGCGGTGACGACGCCCCAGGGCGTGCTCGACGCGCTGGAGCGCCATCGGCCCGACCTGTTCGTGGTCGAGCCGGCGGGCGGCGGGTCGACGCTCCTCGCCGACGCGCGGGCGCTCCTGCCCGACCTGCGCATCGTGGCGATCGCGGCGTCCGCCGACCCGGAGCACGTCGACCAGGCGCTCGCGGCGGGCGCCGTGGCCTACGTGATCAAGACCGCACAGCCGATCGACATCCGCGCAGGGATCAGGCAGGCGTTCCGGAGCTCGATCTTCCTCCCCTCCCCGCGCCGTGCCCAGGCGCCGGCGGAGACGGGTCGTGCGGTGAGCGGCGTCCTCACGCCGCGCGAGCTCGAGATCCTGAAGCTCGCCGCGGCGGGGCGCCCGAACGCCGAGCTCGCGCGCATGCTGTGGGTGACCGAGCAGACGGTCAAGTTCCACCTCTCGAGCATCTACCGGAAGCTCGGCGTGGCGAACCGCACCGAGGCCAGCCGCTGGGCGCAGGTCAACGGGCTCCTCGACGACGAGGACGCGGGCGCCGCACGTCCCGGCTCGGCGTAGCGCCGAGCCGACGCGAGACCGAAGAGTGGACGGCGGGCCTCCTCGCTTGGCCTCCAAGGCTGCCCGCCGCCCGGTGGCGGGGCGGACGCCCCGCCGCGACGGGCCGCGGCCAGCCCGTCTGGGGGTCGGACGCTACATCGCCTCGGGGCAGCCGCGCGCCGTCCGAAAGTCCAGAGGATGGGGACGGTTTCCGGCACGGGGGCGGCCCGGCTCACGGCCAATCGGAGCGGCGCCGCCCGCTCGGCGAGCATTCTCGCCCGCGCGCGGCGCCTCACCATCCCCCGGAAGGGGGATCACGGGAAGCGCGTCGCCCACGAGGCGCCGGACCGCCCGCAGGTACGCCCCCTACACTTCCCGGCCATGACGACGACGGAGTACGAGGCGGTCCCGGCAGTCGCGAGCGACCGCGCCGGCGCCCCCGTCGACACGGTGGTGATGAAGTTCGGCGGCACGTCGGTCGGCGACCCCGAGAAGGTGAAGGCGGTGGCGCGCCGGCTGGCCGCGGCGCGCGACGCGGGGAACCGCGTCGTCGGCGTCCTCTCCGCGATGGGACACACGACGGACGAGCTGATCGCGCTCGCGCACCAGGTCTCGCCGAGCCCGGTGCCGCGGGAGATGGACATGCTCGTCTCCGTCGGCGAGCGCATCACCTGCGCACTCGCCGCGATGGCGATCCACGACCTCGGGCACGAGGCGATCTCGCTGACGGGGTCGCAGGCCGGGATCGTCACCGACACGACGCACACCAAGGCGAAGATCGTGGAGGTGCGCGCCCGCCGGATCCACGAGGCGCTCGACGACGGCAAGATCGTGCTCGTCGCCGGCTTCCAGGGCGTCTCGACGGCGTACGACGTGACCACCCTGGGCCGCGGCGGGACCGACCTCACGGCGGCGGCGATCGCCTCGGCCCTCGGCGCCTCGGCCTGCGAGATCTACACCGACGTCGAAGGCGTGTTCACGGCCGACCCGCGCATCGTCCCAGGGGCGCGGAAGCTGCACGCGGTCACCTACGACGAGATGCTCGAGCTCGCGGCGTCGGGGGCCAGGGTGCTGCAGCTCCGCTCCGTCGAGTTCGCCCGCAACCACAACGTCACGCTGCACGTCCGCTCCACGTTCACGGACGCCGACGGCACCTGGATCACCGAGGAGGACGACCGCATGCTCGAGAAGGCGATGATCTCCGGGGTCGCGCACACGACCGAGGAGACGCTGTACCGCGTCTCGGGCGTGCCGGCGGCGCGGCTCTTCCGCGCGCTCGCCGACGCGAGCGTGAACGTCGACACCATCGTCCAGACGGGCGACGAGATCGTCTTCTCGGCGCCGGCGGAGGATCGCGCGGCGGCCGCGCCGGTGCTGGACGGCCTCGGCGTCGCCTGGTCGGCGCGCGACGACCTCGGCAAGGTCAGCGTCGTCGGCGCCGGGATGAAGAGCCATCCCGGGGTCGCCGCACGGACGTTCGCGACGCTCGACCGGCTCGGGATCGAGCCGCACGTGGTCAGCACCTCGCCGATCAAGATCGCCGTCTACATCGAGGCCGCCGACGTGGACGAGACGGTCCGCGCGCTTCACGCCGCCTTCGAGCTCGACGCGCCGTCCGCGGAGCGCGCGCATGCGTAGCGACGCCCGCATCGGCGTCGTCGGCGCGACGGGCGCCGTCGGAACCGTGACGCTGCGACTCCTGCGCGAGCGCGGCTACACGCGCGTGCGTGCGTTCGCCTCCGCGCGCTCGGCGGGGCAGCGGCTCGGCGACCTCGTCGTCGAGGAGGCGACGCCGGAAGCGCTCGCCGCCGGCGAGCTGGAGGTCGCCCTGTTCTCCGTCGGGACGTCGGCCTCGCGGCAGCTCGTCCCGCACGCCGTCCGCGGCGGTGCCGTCGCCGTCGACAAGTCGTCGGCGTACCGCCTCGAGCCGGGCGTCCCGCTCGTCGTGCCCGAGGTCAACGGCGCCCGGGCGCTCGAGCACGACGGCATCGTCGCGAATCCGAACTGCTGCGCGATCCCGCTCACCTGTGCGCTGAAGCCGCTCCACGACGAGGCGGGGCTCGCACGCGTGCGCGTGGCGACCTACCAGTCCGTGTCGGGCGCCGGCGCGCGGGC
>JBLNEO010000079.1:0-5406 GCA_050262775.1 Pseudomonadota bacterium
AAGGAGAACGTGATCATCGGGAAGCTGATCCCGGCCGCGACCGGGCTCAAGCGGTACCGCACGATCGAGATGACGCCCGAGGGGATGCCCGCGGCGATGTACGCCCGGCCCGACACGGAGGCCGAGCTGATGGCGGCCCTCCAGGAGATCGGCAGCGACGGTGGATCCGTCGACCTCGCCGGCCTCGACCTCACGTTCGGCGGCCAGCCGGGCGACGGGGACGGCGACGCGACGTCGCGGGAGTTCCCGGAGGCGACGGACACGCCCGAGGTCGACTCCCCGCTCGACGAGGGCACGGCGTAAGCAGTTCGTGAGGACGGCCCCGGGGACGCAAACACCCGGGGCCCGTCCCGCGTCTCTGGTACCTGTGGGGACGACGATGAGGAGGCTCGCGCTCCTGTGCGTCGCGTGCGCGCTCGCGCTCGCGCTCCCCGCCCACGCGAAGGCGATCGGGCAGTGCGGACTCCCGTCCTCCGGGACGTGGTGGATCGACTTCGGCTCGGTCGACGTCGAGCAGCAGCTCGCCCGCCCCGGCGTGATCGTCGGCGCCTCGACGGGGACGTTCCCCGCGCGGCTGCGGACGGCCGGAGCGGAGACGGTCTACTGGGACATGTACCTGAACCGGCGCGTCGGCCAGCCGGCGGCGCCCGCCGACCCGTCGACGATCGTCCCCCGTGCGAACAGCCTGTTCGAGTTCGCCGCCGCCCAGAGCGGCTGCGAGAAGCCGATCATCGCGCTCAACGAGCTGTTCGGCGCGCACCTCGAGACCCCGTGGAGCGCCACGAACCAGCGCTACCGCGAGAACGTGCTCGCGTTCGTCCGCCAGCTGGCGAGCCGCGGCGCGCGGCCGTTCCTCCTGATCTCGACGACGCCCTACACCGGCAGCGACGAAGCGGCGGCGTGGTGGCGCGAGGTGGCGAAGGTCGCCGACCTCGTGCCGGAGGTGTACTTCGGCGCGCCGTCGCTCTCCGCGCAGGGACCCGTCGTCGCGAGCCGGAGGATCCGCGTCGCGATGCGCGAGCGCCTGTCTCGGTTCCTCGCGATCGGCATCCCGGCCTCGCGGCTCGGCGTCACGCTCGGCTTCCAGACCGGCCGCGGCGCCGGCGGGCGCGAGGGACTGCAGCCCGACGCCGCCTGGTACGAGGTGGTGAAGTGGCAGGGGCTCGCCGCGCGGCAGATCGTGGCCGAGTACAAGCTGGCATCCGTGTGGTCGTGGGGGTGGGGGACGTACACGCGGAACGCCGACGACGACGACAAGCCGGCGGCGATCTGCGTCTACCTCTGGACCCGGTCGCCCTCGCTCTGCGACGGCCCCGCCGCGGCCGGGCCCGACTTCGACGCGTCGCGGACGGAGGGGCAGATCCGCCTCCCCGCATCGCGCAAGTGCGGCTTCGTGGGCGGCGGCGGCTTCGACGCCGGCTCCGTCGCCGCGATCGCGCAGGTGACCGACGACCGCAGCGTCGCGCTCACCGTCCTCCTCGCCCGGACCGCGGAGGCGCGCGAGGCCCCCGTGACGTACGCGCGCGTGCTCGCAGCCGAGCGCGCCGTGATCGCCGTCCGGTTCGCGGGCAGTGCCGCGGCGTACCGCGCCGCGCTCGCGCGCGCGAAGGCGTCGCCCGCGGTCGCCCGTGCCGCGATCGCGGACGAGCTCCGCAGGCTTGCGCTCGAGACCCGGATGGCCGCGCGGCCTCCGTCGGCGGCCGAGGTGTCGACGTTCTACGCCTCCTACCCGGACCTGCTGACGCGCTCGGTCGAGGCGAGGCCGGCGCCCTGGTGGCTCGGCGGGCGGACGAGCGGGCTCGCGATCGGCTCCGTGGCGCCGGACCAGGTGTTCTCGCTGCCGGGCGGACGGCGGACGACGGTGCGGGCGCTCGACGGCACGTACACCGTGACGGTACGGGGCGAGGCGCAGCCGCTCGGTTCGGTCCCCCTCGCGCAGGCACGCCTTGCGATCGCGGGCGCGCTGCGGGCCTTCGCGAGGCGGGCGGCCTTCGAATCGTGGACGACGGCCCGCCAGACGGGGCTGCTGAAGTCGATCGTCTGCACCCGCGACGAGCTGCCGACGCCGGGCCCCGTGCGCCTGACGAGCTTCCTGCCCTTCCTCTCGCTGACGGGGGGCGTGTCGGGCTCGTCCTTCGCGGCGTCCTCGTACGACGCGAAACCGCACAAGTAACAGACTGCCACTTGTGTGGTTGACGACGGCACGACTCGAGCTGCGGCCGGTGGCCGAGGGCGACGTCGGCGCGTTCCGGACGATCTACCTCGACGCGGCCGAGCAGGAGCTCGCGGACGCGCTCGCCGCGCGCGTTGACGGCCTCGGCTGGTGGCTCGCGTTCGAGGACGGGCACGCCGTCGCCGCCATCGAGCTCCACGCGGCGGGGGAGGGGATCTCCGGGATCGCGGCCGACGAGGCGGAGATCGGCTGGGTCGTCGTCGACCGTGCGCGCGGACGCGGCATCGCCACGGAGGCGGCGGCCGCGGTGGCGCGGCACGCGCTCGAGGTCGTCGGCGTGCCGTGGCTCGTCGCGTACGTCCGACCGTCGAACGCCGCGTCGCTCCGCGTGGTGGCGAAGCTCGGGATGGCGTACGAGGGCGACGGGCTGACGCGGAGCGGCGACCCGATGCGCGTCTTCCGCCTCAGGAGGTCGCGGCGATGACCTGCGCCTTGCCCGACTCCTTCGCGCGGTAGAGCGCGTCGTCGGCGCGCTCGAACAGCGAGCTCGCGTCGTCGCCGCGCTGCAGCTGCGCGATCCCCGCGGACATCGACAGCTTCCCCGCAGGCCCGGCGGGTGCCGCCGCGAGCGCGTCCTGGACCCGGCGGTACAGCTGGTCCGCGTCCGCGAGCGACGACTCGGGCAGGATGATCGCGAACTCGTCGCCGCCCACACGGCACCCGATGTCGGCCGAGCGTACGGCGCCGTGCAGGCGCTCCGCGGCGGAGGCGAGCGCGGCGTCGCCCGCGAGGTGCCCGATGCGGTCGTTGATCGCCTTGAAGTCGTCGAGGTCGAGGACGACGAGCGCGAGCTCGCGGTCGTAGCGCTGCGCGCGCGCGACCTCCCGCTGCAGCGTCTCGTGGAAGAACCGGCGGTTGTGGAGGCCGGTCAGGGAGTCGAGATCCGCCTGGTGGCGGGCCTCGCGAAAACGGCGCGCGTTCTCGATCGCGGGCGCGGCTCGCTGCGCAAGCTCCTCGAGCTCGCGCACCGCGTCCTCGGAGAACGGCCGCCCCGCGTTCCGCGCGAACACGGCGAGCTGGCCGAACGGGCGTCCCTCGAGCGTGAGCGGCACGGCCAGGCCGAGGTGGATCAGCGCGTCGGCGCCGTCGCCGTCGACCGCGTCCGTGTCGTAGCGGTAGGCGATGGAGACCGAGCTTGCCACCCGGCCGTCGGGCGGGCCGACGACGGTGGCGTGTCGCTGGGCCTCCTCGGCGGAGAGCCCGGAGGTGACGACGAGGGGCCTGCCGTCGATGCCTTCTGCGAGGCCGGCGAGCGCCGCGTCCGCGGACGCCGCCCGCACGGCGGCGTCGAGCGTCCGCTCGAGCACGTCGTCGAGGTCGATCGACCCGGTGAGCTCGCTCAGCAGCCGGTGCCGCCGCGAGTCCGCCTCCGCGCGCGCGAGCGCGTCCCCCAGCTCGCGGACCGTCGCCTCCGTGCGTGCGTCGAGCTCGGCGACGGCAGCCGCGACCCGCTCGTCCGCATGCCGCGCGGCGCGGCGCGCCGACCGCGCCCAGAGCACGAGGACGAGGAGCAGCACGACCGCGAGGCCGGCCGCGCCGAGCAGCGCGAGCTCGAGCTCGGTCATGCGGAGGCAGCCTGGAGCCGCAGGGACATCGCCTGACTGTAGTGGCGTCCGGACGACGTGGCTATGGCTCGTAACACGGAAACGTGCGGGCCGCGGCGGCACATGGAACGGTCGGAACCCCTGCTCCGATGCGCTTGCGGGGTGTCACGAGCTTCGCTACCATGCACCGGCTCGGTCGGCAGGGGCCGTCCCCTCGCCGGCCGTCAATCTGTGAACGCAGTTCACCAGACCTCGTAGGAGACGCATCAGTGCCGACCGTGAACCAGCTCGTCCGCAAGGGTCGCAAGTCGCCGACGGCGAAGACGAAGACCCCTGCGCTCGACGGTGCGCCGCAGAAGCGCGGCGTCTGCACGCGCGTCTACACGACGACCCCGAAGAAGCCGAACTCGGCGCTGCGGAAGGTCGCGCGTGTCCGCCTGACGAACTCGAACGAGGTCACCTCGTACATCCCGGGTGAGGGGCACAACCTCCAGGAGCACTCGGTCGTGCTGATTCGCGGCGGCCGCGTGAAGGACCTGCCGGGCGTCCGCTACAAGGTCATCCGCGCGGCGCTCGACACCTCCGGCGTCTCCGACCGGAAGCAGGGCCGCTCGAAGTACGGCGCGAAGCGGGGCGCGTAGGCCGTGCCGCGTCGCGCAGAGATCACGCCGCGCCCGGTCGTCGCCGACCCGGTGTACGGCTCGCAGCTCGTCACGCAGCTGATGAACCGGCTGATGGTCGCCGGCAAGAAGAGCCTGGCCGAGAAGATCGTGTACGACGCGCTGGCGATCGCCGCCGAGCGCACCGGGCGGCCGCCCGTCGAGGTGCTGGAGCAGGCCGTGAAGTCGGTCACGCCGGTGCTCGAGGTTCGCTCGCGCCGCGTCGGCGGCGCGAACTACCAGGTGCCCGTCGAGGTGCCGCAGCGCCGCGCGCGCACGCTCGCGCTGCGCTGGCTGATCACGTACGCGCGCGAGCGCCGCGAGAAGGGCATGCCGGCAAAGCTCGCGGGCGAGCTGATGGACGCGCTCAACCAGCAGGGCGGCGCGTTCAAGAAGAAGGACGACATGTACCGGATGGCGCAGGCGAACAAGGCCTTCGCGCACTACCGCTGGTAAGGGGCAGAGAAGACTTGGCGACCACGCAGGCAGCAATCGCGCTCGAGCGCGTCCGCAACATCGGGATCATGGCTCACATCGACGCGGGCAAGACCACGACGACGGAGCGCATCCTCTACTACACCGGCCGCACCCACAAGATGGGCGAGGTCCACGAGGGTGCCGCGACCATGGACTGGATGGAGCAGGAGCAGGAGCGCGGGATCACGATCACGTCGGCGGCGACGACCGCCGAGTGGAAGGATCATCGCATCAACATCATCGATACGCCCGGGCACGTGGACTTCACGGTCGAGGTCGAGCGCAGCCTGCGGGTCCTCGACGGCGCCGTCGCCGTCTTCGACTCCGTCGCGGGCGTCCAGCCCCAGTCCGAGACGGTCTGGCGGCAGGCGGACAAGTACAAGGTCCCGCGGATCGCGTTCATCAACAAGATGGACCGCACCGGCGCGGACTTCTTCGCGGCCGTGCAGTCGATGCGGGACCGCCTCGGCGCGAACGCGGTGCCGATCCAGCT
>JBLNEO010000080.1:0-5415 GCA_050262775.1 Pseudomonadota bacterium
AGCTCAAGCAGACGATCAACACGATGGTCGACCGCCTCTCGCGCTTCGGCGCGGAGGTGACGCGCGTCGCGCGCGAGGTCGGCTCCGAGGGCAAGCTCGGTGGGCAGGCGAACGTCGAGAACGTCAGCGGCGTCTGGCGCGATCTCACCGACAACGTCAACTTCATGGCGGCGTCGCTCACCGAGCAGGTCCGCAACATCGCCGAGGTGACGACGGCCGTCGCGACCGGCGACCTGTCGAAGAAGGTCACGGTCGACGTGCGCGGCGAGGTCGCGGAGCTGAAGGGGACGATCAACACGATGGTCGACCAGCTGTCGACCTTCGCCGACGAGGTCACCCGCGTCGCCCGCGAGGTCGGCACCGAGGGCAAGCTCGGCGGCCAGGCGCAGGTGCGCGGCGTCTCGGGCGTCTGGAAGGACCTGACGGAGAACGTCAACACGCTGGCCGGCAACCTCACGAGCCAGGTGCGCAACATCGCGCTCGTCACCACCGCGGTGGCCAAGGGCGATCTCTCGCAGAAGATCACCGTCGACGCGAAGGGCGAGGTCCTCCAGCTCAAGCAGACGATCAACACCATGGTCGACCAGCTGTCGACCTTCGCCGACGAGGTCACGCGCGTGGCGCGCGAGGTCGGCACCGAGGGCAAGCTCGGCGGCCAGGCACGCGTCCGCGGCGTCAGCGGGACGTGGAAGGACCTGACCGACAACGTCAACGGCATGGCCTCGAACCTCACCGCGCAGGTGCGGAACATCGCGCAGGTGACGACGGCGGTCGCGAACGGCGACCTGTCGAAGAAGATCACCGTCGACGTCCGCGGCGAGCTGCTGGAGCTCAAGGACACGATCAACACGATGGTCGACCAGCTGCGCTCGTTCGCGGCCGAGGTCACCCGCGTCGCGCGCGAGGTCGGCTCCGAGGGCAAGCTGGGCGGCCAGGCCGAGGTGGCCGACGTCTCCGGCACCTGGAAGGACCTCACCGACTCGGTCAACTTCATGGCCTCGGCCCTGACCGAGCAGGTGCGGAACATCGCGCTCGTCACGACGGCGGTCGCGAACGGCGACCTCTCGCGGAAGATCACCGTCGACGTCAAGGGCGAGATCCTCGAGCTGAAGGAGACCATCAACACGATGGTCGACCAGCTGCGCGCGTTCGCCGCCGAGGTCACCCGTGTCGCCCGGGAGGTCGGCACCGAGGGGCAGCTCGGGGGGCAGGCGCAGGTCGAGGGCGTCTCCGGCGTCTGGCGCGACCTGACGGAGAACGTGAACCAGCTCGCCGCCAACCTGACCACGCAGGTGCGCGCGATCGCGGACGTGACGACGGCCGTCGCCAGGGGCGACCTCAGCCAGAAGATCGCCGTCGAGGCGAGCGGCGAGATCGCACAGCTCGCGTCGACGATCAACACGATGGTCGACCAGCTCGACACCTTCGCGGCGGAGGTGACGCGCGTGGCGAAGGAGGTCGGCTCGGAGGGCCGCCTCGGCGGTCAGGCCGAGGTCGTCGGCGTGAGCGGCGTCTGGAAGGGGCTCACCGACAACGTGAACCTCCTCGCCGCGACGCTGACCACGCAGCTCCGCGCGATCGCCGAGGTCTCGACCGCGGTCACGCAGGGCGACCTCTCGCGCTCGATCACCGTCGAGGCGCAGGGCGAGGTCGAGGAGCTGAAGGACAACATCAACCAGATGATCGCGAACCTCCGCGGGACGACGCAGCGGAACGCGGAGCAGGACTGGCTCAACTCGAACCTCGCACGCTTCGGCGGCATCCTCCAGGGCCAGCGCGACCTCAAGGCGGTCTCGCGCCTGATCATGTCCCAGCTGACGCCGCTCGTCGGTGCGCAGCACGGGGCGTTCTTCATGCTCGAGGCGGACGACGAGGACGTCGAGCTCCGGCTCCTCGCGACGTACGGCTACAAGCAGCGCAAGTCGGTCTCGAACCGGTTCAGGCTGGGCGAGGCGCTCGTCGGCCAGGCCGCGCTCGAACGCAAGCCGATCCTGGTGACGGAAGCGCCCGAGGACTACATCAAGGTCACCTCCGGCCTCGGCGAGGCGGCGCCGGCGAACATCGTCGTCCTGCCCGTCCTCTTCGAGGAACAGGTGATGGCGGTCGTCGAGCTGGCGTCGTTCACGCCGTTCACGGACGTGCAGCAGACGTTCCTCGAGCAGCTCGCCGAGACGATCGGCGTCGTCCTGAACACGATCGTCGCGACGATGCGGACCGAGGACCTGCTCGCGCAGTCGCAGTCGCTCGCGCGCGAGCTCCAGAGCCAGTCGGAGGAGCTGCAGGCCCAGCAGGAGGAGCTCCAGCAGACGAACAAGGAGCTCGAGGAGCAGGCGGCCTCGCTGAAGGCGTCCGAGGAGCTGCTCCAGCAGCAGCAGGAGGAGCTGCAGCAGACGAACGAGGAGCTCGAGGAGAAGGCGGCGCTGCTCGAGGAGCAGAACGAGCGGATCGAGCAGAAGAACTCGGAGATCGAGCTCGCGCGCCGGGCGCTCGAGGACAAGGCCGAGCAGCTCGCGCTCTCCTCGCGCTACAAGTCGGAGTTCCTCGCCAACATGAGCCACGAGCTGCGCACGCCGCTCAACTCGCTGCTCATCCTCGCGAAGCTCCTCCGCGACAATCCCGACGGGAACCTCACGGAGAAGCAGCTCGAGTTCGCGGGCACGATCCACGGCGCCGGCACCGACCTGCTCGAGCTGATCAACGACATCCTCGACCTCTCGAAGGTCGAGGCCGGGAAGATGGAGGTGGCGCCGGCGGACGTGCCGCTGACGGAGCTCCGGGCCTTCGCCGAGCGGACGTTCGGGCCGCTCGCCGACACGAAGGGGCTCGAGTTCACGGTCGAGATCGCGGACGACCTGCCGCCGTCGATCCACACCGACGAGCAGCGGCTGGAGCAGGTGCTGAAGAACCTGCTCTCGAACGCGTTCAAGTTCACCGACACGGGCGGCGTGACGCTCCGGATCGACCGCGCGCCCGAGTCGTCGCGCCTCGGCACCTCCACCCTGGCCGAGGCGGACGAGGTGTTCGCGTTCTCGGTGGTCGACACGGGCATCGGGATCGACCACGACAAGCTGATGCTCATCTTCGAGGCGTTCCAGCAGGCGGACGGGACGACGAGCCGGCGCTACGGCGGCACGGGGCTCGGGCTCTCGATCAGCCGCGAGATCGCGCGCCTCCTCGGCGGGGAGATCGCGGTCGAGTCGGAGCCCGGTCGCGGGAGCCGGTTCACGCTCCTCGTCCCAGGCCGGTACGTCGAGCCCGAGCATCCGCACGGCGACCCCGACGCCGCGCCGCACACGCCGTTCGAGGCGGAGCTGCTCGCGCGCGCCACGCCACCGGCGCCCGTCGACGTCGAGGCCGCCCTGGCGGCGCCGGCCGACGTGCCCGACGACCGCGAGGCGATCGAGCCGGGCGACCGCGTCGTGCTGATCGTCGAGGACGACCCCGACTTCGCCCGGATCGTGCTGGACACGGCGCGCGAGCGCGGCTTCAAGGGCGTCGTCGCGCTCCGCGGCGACACGGCGCTCGGGCTCGCGCACGAGTTCAAGCCGGACGCGATCGTGCTCGACCTCGCGCTCCCGATCGTCGACGGGCACGAGGTGCTCGAGCAGCTGAAGCGGCACCCCGACACGCGCCACATCCCGGTGCACGTGGTCTCGGGCGGCGACGGCCGACAGGACGTCCTCCGCGCGGGGGCGGTCGCGTACCTCGAGAAGCCCGCCTCGAAGGAGCTGCTGGAGCAGACGTTCGGCAGCATCGCGAGCTTCATCGACCGGCCCGTGAAGCGGCTGCTCGTCGTCGACGACGACGAGACGGAGCGCAGCTCGATCGCCGAGCTCGTCGGCGGCGGCGACGTCGAGATCGAGGGCGTCGGCAGCGCCGAGGAGGCGCTCGTGGCGCTCGCGGAACGGCCGGCCGACTGCGTCGTGCTCGACCTCAAGCTGCCCGACCGGAACGGGTTCCAGCTGCTCGAGCAGGTGAAGCAGGACGAGCGCTGGCGCGACCTGCCGATCATCATCTACACCGGGAAAGAGCTGACGAAGCGGGAGGAGACCCGCCTTCGCCGCTACGCCCAGACCATCGTCGTCAAGGACGTGAGCTCGCCGGAGCGGCTCCTCGACGAGA
This sequence comes from Pseudomonadota bacterium, assembly GCA_050262775.1. Classification (GTDB taxonomy): domain Bacteria; phylum Actinomycetota; class Thermoleophilia; order Gaiellales; family Gaiellaceae; genus DATHTC01. The sequence goes on from JBLNEO010000080.1 coordinate 4,123, forward strand.
CGTCGCTCTTCCTCCACCGGGTCGAGTCGCGTCTGCCGCAGGAGAAGCGCCGGATGCTCGAGCAGCTCCACAGCGCCGAGGCCGTGTTCCAGGGACGGACGGTGCTCGTCGTCGACGACGACGTCCGGAACGTCTTCGCGCTCACGAGCGTCCTCGAGGGGCACGGCATGCGGGTGCGCTTCGCGGAGAACGGGAAGGAGGCGCTGGACGCGCTGCGCGAGGACGGCGACGTCGACCTCGTCCTGATGGACATCATGATGCCCGAGCTCGACGGCTACGAGACCACGAAGGCGGTGCGCGGGCTGCCCGAGTTCGAGCGGCTGCCGATCATCGCGCTGACGGCGAAGGCGATGAAGGGCGACCGCGACAAGGCGATCGCAGCCGGCGCCTCCGACTACATCACGAAGCCGGTCGACACCGACCAGCTCCTGTCCCTCATGCGCGTGTGGCTCTACCGGTAGCCCACGACGAGGGGGACGAGCACGTCCCGCGCGACCCGGAGCTGGACCGCCTCGAGCTGGAGCTGCTGCTCGAGGCGGTCCACCGCCGCTACGGCTTCGACTTCCGCGAGTACGCGCCCGCGTCGCTGAAGCGCCGCGTGTGGCGGCGGATCCGCGCCGAGGGGCTCGGGTCGATCAGCGGCCTCCAGGAGGCGGTGCTCCACGACCCGCAGGTGATGGAGCGCCTCCTGCTCGACCTGTCGATCAACGTCACCTCGATGTTCCGGGACCCGAGCTTCTACGCCGCGTTCCGGTCGCAGGTCGTCCCGCTCCTCAAGACGTGGCCGTTCCTGCGGATCTGGAACGCGGGCTGCTCGACCGGCGAGGAGACGTACTCGCTCGCCATCCTGCTCCGGGAGGAGGGCCTCTACGACCGCTCCCGGATCTACGCGACCGACATCAACGAGGCGGTGCTCGAGCAAGCGCGCCGCGGCGTCTTCCCGCTGGAGAAGATGCAGGAGTACACGCACAACTACCTCCGCGGCGGTGGCACGCGGGCGTTCTCGGAGTACTACGTCGCCGCCTACGACGGCGCGCAGTTCCAGCGCCCGCTGGTCGACAACGTCGTCTTCGCCCAGCACAACCTCGTCTCCGACCGGTCGTTCAACGAGTTCCAGGCGATCGTGTGCCGGAACGTGATGATCTACTTCGACCGGTCGCTCCAGGATCGCGTGCACGAGCTCTTCTACGACAGCCTCGCGATGTTCGGCGTCCTCGTTCTCGGGCACAAGGAGTCGATCCGCTTCACGCGGTATGCGGACCGGTACGAGGAGCTCGATGCGGCCGAACGGAT
>JBLNEO010000081.1:0-13846 GCA_050262775.1 Pseudomonadota bacterium
ACGTGGCCGCCGGCGATCGCGGCGACGAGGAGCAGGTCGACCGCCTCGGTGTGGCCGATCACGACCTTGGACACCTCCGCGCGCACCTCGTCGCGCAGCGCCGGGACCTCGTCGTCGGCGCGCCGGCCGGGCTCGTACGCGATCGCGAACGCCGCGGAGTCGGTCATGCCGCCGCCCGCCGCACGCGCCGCTGGAGCCGCTGCGCCATCGTCCTCGAACGATCTCGCACGCGCGGGTCGCGAGCGAGCGCCGAAGGGGTGGTCCGTCCCCGCTCCGATGCGTAGGCGGCGGGCAAGGGCGGGGCCCGGCGCCGCCGGCCGGGCCCCTTCGGCGGACGAAGACGTCCACCGCACTCGGTCGCTGCAACCTGTCGCCCCGCAACGCCGGAGAGGTTGTCGGGCGTCGTGCGCAACCTGTCCCTCGCACGATGGGCGCGATGCCGGTCCGGCGCGCACACCCTCGGGGTGGCAGGGGCCTACCCGTGCGGGCGGTTCAGGCGGCCGCGACGAGGCGCCGGTCGAACGCGAGGCGGAGGGCCTCCGTCCGGTTCGCGACGCCGAGCTTGCGGTACACGTTCCGCAGGTGGAACTTCACCGTCTGCTCGCTCAGCCACAGCGTCTGCGCGATCTGGCGGTTCGAGAGGCCCTTCGCGAGCTCTGCCAGGACCGCGCGCTCCTTCTCCGACAGGCCCGTCTCGTCGAGGCCCGCGCCCCTCGTCGGGAGGAGCGTCGACGGCTGGAAGACGGCGCGCTCGACGCTCTGGCGGACGACCGCCGGCAGGTCGAGCGGGTTGATCGACTTCAGCACGTACCCGGCCGCGCCGCGGCGGAGCGCCGCGTCGATCGTCTCCGCGTCGTCGGAGGCCGACAGGACGAGCGCGGTCGTGCGCGGGTGTCGCTCCGCCAGGTGCTCGAGGCACCGGTAGCCGTCGACGCGCGGCATCTGCAGGTCGAGGACGATCACGTCCGGGTCGAGCGCAGCGACGAGCAGGAGCGCCTCGGCGCCGTCCGCGGCCTCCCCCACGACCTCGAGGCCCTCGTCCGGGACGAGCAGGAGGCGAAGCGCCGACCGCATCAGCTCCTGGTCGTCGCACACGACGACGCGGAGCGGACGTGCGGCGTCAGGCGGCGCGGTCATGCGACGTCGTCCGCTCGGGCAGCCGAAGCGGCTGCGGGGGCGGGACGGGGCGACGGTCGCGGCCGCGGACGCCCGCGACCGCACGCGCGACGATGCCGGCCCATCCCTGCGCCGGCCGCGCGCGTTCCGCCGTCCGTTCCTCCCACCCTGCCATCCCGTCGAGAGCATCCCGCACGGGCGTGCGGCGCTCCCGATCCGGATGGGTGGACCGCACCCGCCCCGATGCGTAGCCGCGTCAGGCGGAGGGGCGCCAGCGCGGGATCACGGCGGCCACGCGCGTGGGGCCGCCGGGGCGGCTCTCGATCGAGAGGCGGCCGCCGAGCAGCCGCACCCGCTCGTGCATGCCCGCGAGCCCGAGACCCTCGCCCGCGGTCTGTGCGTCGACGTCGAACCCCCGACCGTCGTCGGTGACGACGAGCGCGACCCCGTCGGACGTGACGGTCGCCTCGAGACGGACCGCCGTCGCCGCCGCGTGGTCGCGGACGTTCGTGAGGGCCTCGCGCGCGACGCGCGCCAGCGCGATCTGCTGCGAGGCCGTCATCACCCCCAGGTCCTCGTCCACCTCGAGCGTCGGCTCGATCCCGGTGCGGCGGGCGAACGCCGCGGCCTCGCGCGCGAGGACGTCACGGAGAGGCGCGCGGAGGATCGCCCGCGGCTCCAGCACCTCGGCCAGATCACGGATGTCGCGGCCGAGCGCGGACAGGCGGAGGCGGATGTCGTCGGCGAGCTCACGCGCCCCGTCCAGGCGCTCCGGCGAGAGCTCCTCGCGCAGGTCCGCCTCGAGCAGCGCCGCGTCGGACGCGAGCGCCGCGACGTCCTGCGCCGGGCCGTCGTGGAGGTCCAGCGCGAGGCGGCGCAGTCGACGCTCGGCGGCTGCCAGGCGCGCCAGCTCGTCGGGCCCCGCCGTGCGCCGGAAGCGCCCCGTCGAGCGGAGGATGCGGGCGACCTCCTCGCCGAGCGCGCGGCAGCGCGTCTCGGCGCCGGGGAGCGCGTCGACGAGCAGGACGGCATCGGTGTCCGGGATCGCGACCGCGACTGCGTCGGCGCCCACGTCGTCGCTCCGGGCGAACGGGAGCGGGCCGGGGCCCTCGACGCGGACGCCGGCCGCCGGGCCGAATGCCGCGAGCGCGTGGAGGAGCGCGTCGGCGGTGCGTTGGGGCGACGGCGACGCGGCGACGACGTCGAGGAGCGTCCGCGCGAACATCGCGCTCCGCGCCTCCGCCTCCGTCGTCGCTCCCTCGGCCGCCGCCCATGCGACGAGCTCGTCGGCGCGCTCGGGCGCCAGGCGCCCGTCGAGCGCGAGTCGCGCCGCGGCCGCGGCACCGACGACGGCGGCGGTGACCCGCGCACGCGCCTCGTCGTCGAGGCCGGCGCACAGGCCGTCGGCACGGTCGAGGAGGTGCTCGAGCTCGACGGGATCGAGCTCCGGCCATGCCGCCCGGCCCTCGACGAGGTCGAGGGGGAGCGCCGCCGGCAGCGCCGCCGGCCGGCCGCGCGTGCCTGCGCCGCTCACTCGCGCGAGGCGGACGCCGTCGCGACGCCGTTCGCGATCGCCCAGCGGGCGGCCTCGGTCCGGCTGCCGATCCCGAGCTTCCGGTAGATGTTGCGGAGGTGGAACTTGACGGTCTGCTCGCTCACGTAGAGCTCGCGGCCGATGTCCTTGTTCGTCATCCCCCGCGCGACCGCGCGGACGATCGCCAGCTCGCGGTCGCTCAGGCCGTGATCGACGTGCGCGGCCGGCGTCGGCTCCGGGAGCTCCGGCCGGAAGAGCACGAAGTCGGGCGAGGACACGGCTTCGCGGATCATCGCCGGGAGCCGGAGCGGGTCGACGGTCTTCACGATGTAGCCGCTCGCGCCGCGGTCGCGCGCGGCCTCGACATGGTCGTCGCCCGCGAACGTCGAGAGGACCACGACGGCGACCTCGGGGTGGAGCCGCTTGAGCCGCTCGAGGCACGTGAGGCCGTCGAGGTGGGGCATCCGGAGGTCGAGCAGCACGACGTCGGGGTGGAGCTGGCCGACGGTCGGGACGATCTTCGTCGCCTCGTCGACGTCGCCCACGACCTCGACGTCGTCCGAACGGCCGAGCGCGCGTCGGACGGCCGCGAGCATCAGCCGGTGGTCGTCAGCGACGAGGACGCGCAGGGTCGTCGATGGGGCCGCAGTCATCGTGGTTCCCTCCTCGCTCGCGCCGTCCGCCGCGGACGGTGCGTGCAGCAATCGTCGCAGCGGTCGCTCCGCGCCGCATCCCCCGTCGGGGGGACGGTGTCGGCTAGGGCCGCGCGGGCGCCTCCACCACCGGCTCGGGCGTGGCCCCCGGCCACCGGCTGCGCTCGCCGAACAGCGAGATCAGCGCGGGGATCAGCAGCGAGCGAACGAGGAAGGCGTCGAGCAGGACGCCGACGGACATCGCGAAGGCGAACTCGCGGAACTGCCGCAGGTCGATCAGCGCGAGTGCCGCGAACGACAGCGCGAGCGCGACCCCGGCGACCGTGATCGCACGCGACGCGCGCGGCGCCGCCGTCGCGATCGCCTCCTGCAGCGGCATCGTCTCCGCCGCCTTCCAGATCCGGCCGACGACGAAGACGTTGTAGTCGGACCCGAGCGAGAGCAGCAGCACGGCGACCGCGAACGGCACGTGGTAGGTGAGGTCGTTGTGGCCGAGGAAGCCCTGGAAGACGAGGGTCGTGAGCCCGATGCTGGCGGCGAGGGCGAACGCCGACGCGAGCACGAGGTAGAGCGGCGCCACGATCGCGCGCAGGAACACGACGAGCAGCAGGAAGTTGACGAGGAACGCCGCGATCCCGATCCGGAACAGGTCGTGCGAGATCGTGTCGACGGTCTCCGCCGCGAGCGCGGTGTCGCCCGCGAACCGCACCTGCGCGTCCGGCAGGCCCGCCTCGTCGAGGAGCTCGGGCATCCGTTCCCGCAGGTGCCGGACGACCTCGATCGCCGGGCTCTCCTGCGGCTCGCGGTCGAGGACGAGGAGGTAGCGGACGGACTCCTCGCGGCCGAACACGAGACCGGGCACCTCCCGGGCGAGGGGGCTCGCCGGTCCGATCGACGCGGCGACGCCCGGCTCCCGCCGGAGCTCCCGCTGGAGGCGGACGAGGCCCGGGAGGTCGAGCCGGCGGTCGACACCCTCGACGAGCAGCACGGTGGGCGAGAGGATCCCCGGCGCGAATCCGCGGGCCGCCGCGTCGGCGGCCCGCTTGGGCTCGGAGCCCTGCGGGAGGCCGCGGATCTGGCTGATGCCGAGTGCGGTCTCGCCGAGGCCGCGCGCGCCGAACGCGAGGCCGGCGAGTGCCAGGAGCGCGATCACGAGCGCGACGACGCGGCGCGTGGCGAACCGCGCGACGCGTCCCGGCCGCTCCGGCGGCGGCTCCAGCTCGCGCACGCGCGAGGGCCAGAAGGCGCGTCCGCCGAGGATCGCCATCACGGCGGGCACGAGCGTGATCGCGACGCCGAGGCTGATCAGCACGGTCAGCGCCATGCCCGGCCCGAACGCGCGGAAGAAGTCGAGCTGCCCCGCGACGAGCGCCAGCGTCCCGCCGGCGACGATCAGCCCGGCGGTGACGACGATCGGCAGGTACTCGGCCGTCGCGTGCTCCGCCGCGGCCAGCCGGTCCTCGCCGCCGGTCAGGCGCTCGCGCATGCCGTGGAGGAAGAAGACGGCGTAGTCGGTGACGACCCCGAGCAGGAGCACGACGAGCACCGGCTCGGCGTCGCGCGGGATCGTCGCGCCGAGCTTCTCGCCGATCACCCCCACCGTCCGGAGCGACACGAGGTACGCGGTCCCGGCCGCGAGCAGCGTCACGAGCGGCGCGACCGGTGAGCGGAAGTAGACCCCGAGGATCAGCGCGATCACGGCGATCGTCGCCGCCGTCACCCACGGGAGCGCGGTCGCGATCTGCCGCCACTCCTCGAGCCGCGCGGGCACGGCGCCCGTGACGCCGACGAGGGCGTCGCCCCGGACGTGGACGTACTTCTCGGCGTACCGGTGGGCGAGCTCGTCCTGGTCGTCGATCGCCGTCTTCCCGGGATCGAAGAACAGGTACGTGATCGCGGTCGTGCGCGACTCCCGCGACCCCGGCACGACGCCCTCCGCGTTCACGATCGGCAGCGCACCCTCGATCGCCGCGAGCTCGCCGTCCCGGTGCTTCGAGACGCGCTCCGCCCGGCGGGCGACCCGCTTCAGCGCCGCGTCGGACAGACCGTTCGGGTCGCGCTGGACGACGGCCGTGTGCGTGATCACCGGGACGTCGAAGAGCTGCGCCGAGCGGATGCCCGTCGCGATCGACTCCGTGTCGCTCGGGACGAGCCCGGCGAGCGACGTCTCGTCTCCCGAGTCCTCGAGGCTCGGGAGGTAGACGACCGCTGCGACCGCGGCGGCGATCCAGGCGACCGCGATCGGCCACCGGAGGCGGACGATCAGCCAGGCGACGCCGCGCGCGACCGTTGCTCCCGTCACGGGCGGCTGTGCCTGTCGGCGAGCGGTGCGCGGAGCAGGAGCGCGAGCGCGACGAGCGGGAGGGTCGGGACGAGCGCGACGGCGGAGCCGAGGACGAGCGCGAGGCCGCCCGCCGCGTCGCGCGTCTGCTCGCCGTTCGCGCGCGCCTGCCGCGCCGTCGCCTGGACGGTCCGCGCGATCCGGTCGACGTCACCCGCGGTGCGGCGGACGTCGTCGTCGAGCTGTGAGCCGACGAACGGGACGCGGCCGAGCGCCTCGCCGGTGTTCCGGAGCCCGTCGGCGGCGCGGACGAGCCCCCGGCTCGTCTGCCGGAGGCCGTCCGAGGCGGCGACGGTCGTCGCGCCGTAGCCCTCGAGCTGCTTCACGGTCGAGTAGACGTAGACGCCGGCCGCGACCCAGAGCACGACCCAGGCGCCGAGGGCGACCGGAAGCGCCCGCGGGTCGCGGAGCAGCGCGCGGGCGCGCCCATGGATGGACATCCGGGCGTCGCCGGCTGCGCGAACACGTGTGGTCTCCACCCGCTGCACGGCTAGGGGTGCAACGCGGAACGGCGCGGCACGGTCACGCGGCCGCCGTCCGAGCACGACGGTGATCACGTCGAGCCGTCGTGACGCGCGACGCGAGCCGCCACAGGATGGGCCGTGGTGGACTCGAACCACCGACCTTGGGATTAAAAGTCCCCTGCTCTACCAGCTGAGCTAACGGCCCGCCTGCGTAGTGTAGGAACCACCGTGCGGCCGCCTCAGCGCCGGAGCAGCGCGGGCACGCCGAGGGCGAGCAGCAGCCCGACGACGAGCACCGGGAGGAGCTGCCGCCACCGCGAGCCGCCGCGCTCGTCCGATGCCGCCGGCGCGGCCTCCGACGGCGTGGTGGCGGGTTCCGCGGCGGTCGTGGGCGCGGGCGTCGTCGCGGCCGGCGGTCTCGCCTGCGTCGTCGCCGGCCGTGCGCCGGCGAGCGCCCGTGCAGGCGCCTTGCCTCTCGCGGGCGCCGCCTCGAGCTCGCGGAGGCGTTCGCGCAGGGCGCGCTCGATGTCCTCCCGTGCCGTCGTGTACGCGTCGAGGTCGTCCGGCAGCCCCGCGATCGCCATGCGGTAGCACGCGGGCGCGTACGTGCCGGTGATGCGTCCGTCGCTCCAGTCCGCGAGCACGCGGTCGGCGCACGTGGCGGCCGTCGCGGGCGCGCTGGGGGCCGCGGCCGCGATCGCCGCGACCGCCACGGCGGCGACCTTCCGGGCGGGCATACCGTCCTGGTACCGCCCTCGTCCTGCTTCAAACCGGTGCAGATCCCCCTGCAGGGGGACGCGCTCCCGTGGTGGGACGTCCACAACGCGCGAGGCGGCCATTGCGGAAAGGGCGGAGTATGCGGCATCGGCTTCAGGGCACGTTCGCGGTTCTCGCTACGACCACGGTCTGCGTCCTCCTGTGTCTCGGGGTCGGCGCGGCGGGTGCGCGCCCGGCCGCGCCGGGGAAGGGGAAGGTCGCACCGGCGCTCGCGGCCCTCGCGGCCCGTTCGGCGGCGGACGCGGAGCTCCGCGTGATCGTGCAGGGGGCTGGCGCCCGCTCCGCGGCGGCCGTGCACGGGCAGGCCGGCAAGGGCCTCGACCTCGTCGGCGGTGTCGCTGCCACCGTCCGGGCCGGGCAGCTGCAGCGCCTCGCCGCGGCGCCCGGGGTGACGTTCGTCGCGCCTGACGCTCCCATCGCGCTGGCTGCGGAGGGCGGCGTGTCGACGTCGAACCTCGCGACGATCTTTCCCGGCCGTGCCTCCGTGTCGAACCCGTGGAACGCGGGTGCGATCGGGCGCGGCGTCGGGATCGCGGTGATCGACTCGGGCGTGACGCCGTCGGTCGACTTCGGCACGCGGCTCGTGCAGGTGCGGCTCGACGGGCAGGACGGGTCTCTCGACGACACGGTCGGGCACGGCTCGCTTGTCGCCGGTGTCGCAGCCGGCCTCAGCCCCGACGGCCGCTTCATCGGCATCGCTCCCGGCGCGACGGTCTACGCGCTCAACGTGAGCCGCCCCGCCGGTGTCTACACGAGCGACGTGATCACGGCGCTCAAGTGGGTGTTCGACAACGCGCACACGTACAACATCCGCGTCGTCAACCTCTCGCTCACCGAGACGGTCAAGAGTTCCTACACCGAGAGCGTGCTCGACCTCGCCGTGGAGCGCCTCTGGGCGGCGGGCGTCTTCGTCACCGTCGCCGCGGGCAACCGCGGCGCCGGCGAGATCGACTATGCGCCCGCGAATGACCCCCTCGTCTTCACCGTCGGCGCGTTCGACACGATGGACACCTCCGGCCCCGGCGACGACCGGCTGTCGCCGTGGAGCGCCGGCGGCAAGACCGTCGACGGATTCGCGAAGCCCGACCTCGTCGCTCCCGGGCGTCACATCGCCGGCCCGCTGCCCGCGGGCACCGCGCTGGATCAGCGCGCGCCGGCGGGCAACCGCGTCGCCGCGGGATACACGTCGATCAACGGCACCTCGTTCGCCGCCCCCCAGGTCGCAGGCGCCGCGGCGATCATCTTCGGCTGGCACCCGGACTACAGCCCCGACAACGTCAAGTGGGTGCTGATCGCGAAACAGGGCGCGAAGCCGAAGGATTCGAAGGTCGGCGCGCTCAGCCTCAGCTCGTCGTACAACCTCGCCGGGACGCCGGGACGGGCGAACCAGGGCGTGCCGGCGCTCGTCTGCGCGCCGGGCGACACCTGCACGACGAGCGGGACGATCGCCTCGACGTGGGACTCCTCGAGCTGGACGGCGTCGAGCTGGAACGGGTCGACGTGGAACGCGTCGAGCTGGAACGGGTCGAGCTGGACCTCCACCGCCGACTGGGACGCGTCGAGCTGGACGGCCTCGAGCTGGAACGCCTCGAGCTGGAACGCGACGTCGTGGAACGGCGACGCCGACGCGTTCGACCTCTGGGGGTGACGGTATGGCGGTGACCGCGCCGCCCGACGCCCGCCCGTCGCTCGACGAGCGCGTCGTCGCGCTGATTGCGGGACTCGGCGCGGCGGCGGCTGCGGGGCTCGTCGTCGCGGCCCCGCAGTTCGTCGAGACCCTCGTCGAGGAGCCGGGACAGGTCGCGACGCTTCTCGGGCTGACCGTCCTGCTCCAGCTGTTCTCCGTCCAGGTCTACGGTCGCGGGAGCGTCAGCGTGTCCGCGATCGGGATCCTGACCACCGGGTTCCTCCTCAACACCGGCGCCGCGATGACGATTGCGCTCCTGGCCGCGCTCGTGCAGTGGGCGCGGCGGCGGGGGAAGGTCTACAAGGCCGCGTTCGACGTGTCGAACTTCGCGCTCGCGGCCGCGGTCGGGGCGCTGCTCTTCCACGTCGTCCCCGGTCCGCGGCTCGTTGCCGCAACGGTCGCAGGTCTCGCGTTCGCGTTGCTGAACAACGGCCTGCTGTGCGTCGCCATGGGCCTGGCCGAGCGCGTCCCGCCGCACGCGATCTGGCACGAGCGCTTCCACTGGGCCCGCTTCCACTTCGCGCTGTTCGGTCCGCTCGCGCTCGCTGCGACGATCGCCTACGAGCAGATCGGGATCACAGGGCTCGCGGCGTTCGCACTGCCACCGGCGCTGATGATCGTGTCCGTCCGCGAGTACCTCGAGCGGACAACGGCGGCGGTCGAGGAGATCCGCGACGCGAACCTCCGCCTCCGCCGCGCCCATCGCGACACGATCGCGGCGCTCTCCCGGAGCATGGATGCGAAGGATCGGTACACCGGCGGGCACGTCGACCGGGTGGCCGCCGTCGCAGTCGCACTCGCCGATCGTCTCGGGTATGAGGGAGAGGAGCTGGAGGCGATCGAGATCGGAGCGCTCCTCCACGACATCGGCAAGATCGGGGTGCCGGAGCACATCCTGCGGAAGCCCGGTCGGCTCGACGAGGTGGAGTGGGAGGTGATCCGGACGCACCCGCTGATCTCCGACTACATCCTGTCGGAGCTCGACCTCCATCCGTTCGTCCGCGAGTGCGCACGCTCGAGCCACGAGCGTTTCGACGGCGCCGGATACCCGGACGGCCTCGCCGGCGAGGCGATCCCGATGCCCGCGCGGATCGTGTTCGTGGCCGACGCGTTCGACGCGCTGACCAGCTCGCGCAGCTACCGGGCGGCCCGGCCTCCGCTCGCAGCGCTCGCCGAGATCCGCGCGAACGCCGGCTCGCAGTTCTGCCCCAGGGTGGTCAAGGCGCTCGACGACGTCTGGAGCCGAACCCCCGGGCTGCTCGCCCGTCCACAGGTCGAGCCGCTCGTCGGCGTCGCCTGAGCGATCACCGCCGGGGCGCAGCTGCGCGTCGCCTTCCTCGCCGCGGCCGTGACCGGGAGCCCCGGTCGCCCGTTGTCTCAGAGAGCGTTCGACCACAGGGGGCATGGATGAGGCAGGGACATCGCGGCAGGACGGAGGACGTCGGGCGGCACGGGCGTCCGATCCCGGACGAGGCGCCGGAGCCGCAGCCCGAGCACGACGAGCCGCGCCTCGAGGACCCCGCGCCGACGGATCTCTCGCGGCGTGACTACCTCGCGATCGCGAAGCGCGCCGTGAAGGAGAGCCTGGACGACCACATCACGAACATCGCGGCGGCGCTCGCGTACTACGGCTTCCTCGCGATCCCCTCGACGCTGCTCGTGGCGCTCGGCGTCTTCAGCCTCGTCGCCGACCCGTCCGCCGTCCAGACGCTCGTCGACAAGCTCGGCACCGTGATGCCGGGCGAGGCGCAGAGCCTCCTCGACGACAGCCTCACGCGGATGACGCAGCAGTCGGGCGGCGCCTGGGCGCTCGTCGGCTTCGGCGGCCTCGCCGCGCTGTGGTCGGTGACGGGTGCGATGCAGAACATCATGTGGGCGCTGAACACGGCGTACGACCGCGAGGAGACGCGCGGCTTCGTGCGCCGGCGGCTGCTCGCCGGCGTGCTGGCGGGCTGCGTCTTCATCGGCTTCGCGCTCCTGCTCGGCCTGCTCGTCCTCGGCCCGCACCTCTCCCACTGGGTCGGCGACGCGGTCGGCGCGGAGACCGTCGTCCACTGGGCGTGGCTCATCGGCCAGTGGCCGATCCTCGTGGCCGGCCTCCTGCTCGCGTTCGCGGGGATCCTCTACCTCGGTCCGAACGTCGAGCACCCGCGGTGGAGCTTCCTGTCGATCGGCGCGGTGATCGCCGTCACCGTGTGGCTCGTCGGGTCGGGGGCGTTCGCGCTCTACACAAGCCAGTTCGGCTCGTACAACAAGGCGTGGGGGTCGCTCTCGGCGGTCGTCATCCTGCTCACCTGGCTATGGCTGACGAGCGTGGCGCTCCTCTTCGGCGCGGAGGTCAACGCCGAGGCGGAGCGCAGCCGCGAGCTCCGGCGGGGCGAGCCCGCGGAGGTCGAGCTGCAGGCGCCGACGCAGTCCTGACCATCGCTACGCCGCGGGCGGTCCCGCGACGATCACGAGGCGTCGAACGCCGCTTCGACCTTCGCGATCGTCGCGGCCTCCGCCTCGTCGCCGCCGCCGGCGGCCGCGGCGACCGAGCGTGCGAGCTCGAGCACGAAGCTCCGATACTCGGCGAGCGCCGCCGGGTCCTTCTCGCCCAGGATCCGCCGCGCCTCGCGGATCGCCTCCGTGGTCTCCGCCTCGATCGTGGCAGGCGCGTCGCGCATGCCGAAGCCGGTGCCGGCGCCCTTGGCGACCTCGCGCACGAGCGGGCTGTCGGCCTTCTGCTGCGCCTCTGCGAGGTGCTTGGCCATCGCGCCGGCCTCCTTGAAGGTGTCGAAGAAGCCGCGGTCGCTCAGGGCGACGAGGAGCGCGGCCCCCCGCGCGCCCTTCCGCAGGGTCTCGAGCTCGTCCTCGGTGTACGGCAGCGCGTTCATCGTCCTCCTCTGGTCGGTCTCAGGCACGTGCCCGTGGGAGCGTACGTCCAACCACGCCGTTTCCGGCTGCCTCGATTCGGCTGAAACGGCGTGTCGCGCGCACAACCGGCGCCGAGCGCGCTACAACGATGGAGCCGGGGACGGTCTCCGGAGGTCCCCGCCCCTCCCCGACCTCCGGAGCGCAAGAGGCCCGTGCGGGTTGGCCGCAAACCCGCCGGCCGCCGTCCCCGGCCGAGTCGGCTCGTCCGTGGTGTGCGCGATCCGCGTCACGTCCGCTGCCACGGCAGCGGCCCGTCGAAGCGTCACAGGAAGTCGGGAACGACCCGCGGCTTCTGGAACTCTCGATGCGAGCACCAGGGGCAGTAGACGGCGAGGGTCGCGGCCTCCTCGTCCGGGTCACGGCACACGAACGCGAGCCAGCCCCGACCGTCCGCCGACACGCAGCCGCATTCGGTGCACTCGACCATCCGCGGCATCCAATCCCACCACGGCGCGAACGACAAACGGCGCCGCCCGTCCCGTGTGACCGGGGTCTACGCCGGATGCGCCGTCCGCGCGGACCTCGCCGATCCCTTCGTCCGCCGGAGGTAATCCACCCCATCCGACTCCTCGTGCGGAGGGGCCGCGCGGAGCGGCGGGAGGACGTACAGGTGGACCGCGAGCGGCTCGAACTGCTCGAGGACGGTGTTGTCGGGCGCGACCTCGACCTGGCGCGACTCACCGAGGACGGTTGCGAGCCGGCCCGCGCCGTTCGCGATCCCGATGCGCGCGGTCGCGGGCGCCCGCGTCGTGTTGACGGCGATCACGTAGACGGCCCCGTTCAGGGTGCGCGCGCCGACCCTCACCGCCTCGGTGTCCGAGGTGGCGTCCGCGTCAGGCGCGAGCAACGCCGGGGCGAGCTCGGTGAGCTCGCGGTTCGTCCGCGCGAGCTCGGAGCCGACGTCCATGTCCCACGTGTTCGGGAAGTAGCCGATCGCATCGGCGCCGCCCGCGACGGCCAGCCACGTCTCCGCACGGACGGTGGCCGCCGTGGGCGCGAGCTCGGACCTCTGCGGACAGTGCTCCATCGCCTTCACCTCGATCCACTGATAGGTCGGCTTGACGCCGACCATCCGCTCGAGCTCCTGCTGTGCGAGGAAGACGTGCGCGAGCTCGCCGTCGCGGCACCAGACCTGGAGCGGGTAGAGGTCGAACCCGACGACGTCCGCGAGCGCGACGAGGGCCGGGTACATGCCGCGGCCCTGCGCGAGCGGCTCCGCATGGCTGTAGAAGTGGTTCGTCAGCGTGAGGAAGGTGATCTCGTCGTCGGCGACGGGCGCGGCGGCGCGCAGGTCCTCCTCGCGAACGTCGTTCGGGAGCGAGGTGTCCCACTCGTCGGGGTAGTAGCGACCGATCGCAGCCGCGGGAAGCGGCCCCTGGTGGTCGGTGGGGACGATGGTCGAGTTCGACCCATCGCCCGCCTTGGGCGCCCGCGCCGGGGCCTCGCAGACCGGCGCCATCGCCGTCGTGATCCCGTACGCGATCGCGTGGTCACGGCGGTCGTCGCACTGCTCCCAGGTCATCCGGAGGAACACGGGCTGGTCGTCGAAGGTGATCGTGTCGCCGCGGATCGCCGGCGTCGGGGGCGTCGTCGCAGGCGGCGTCTCGAACTGCAGTGCAGCGGTTGCCGTTCGCCCCCAGGCGTCGACCGCGGTGATCTCGGCGACGTACGCGCTCCCCGGCTCGAGCGCCCCCAGCTGCGCCTCGTGCTCGACGCCGGAGGAGGTCGCGCTCCAGATCGTCGGTTGGGCGAGCCCCCGACCGACATGGGCCGCGGCGGGGAACGAGGTGCGCCACGCCACCGACGCGTTCCGCGGCCCGAGCAGCGTCAGCTCCACCTGGTCGATCGCGAGCGGCTCGGCCGGCGGGGGAGGCGGCGCGGGTGCGGGCGGGGCGGGCGGATCCTCCGGCGGGGGTGGAGGGGGCGCCTCCTGTGCGCGTGCCGCCTTCCTGGCAGGCGGCGCTGCGCGGGGCGCCGCGGCGGTCGGCCGCCCCGGGCGCGTGCGGGCCGCCCGGACCGTCCGCCCCGCCGGCGATCGCCTGCGGCTCGCCGCGCTCGTGCTGACGACGAGGTGCGATCGACGGACGGCCCGCCGCACGTCGGACCGCCGGGCCGTTGCCCGTGCCGGCTCCTCGCGCGGAGCCGGTGTCGCCGAGGGGGCCAACGCAACCTCGGGCGGCGGCAGGGGCTCGACGAGTGCGCCGGCGGTGGCGGCGCAGATCACGGCGACGACCGCGACCAGGAGGTGGTTCCGGAAGCGCCGGACGACCGCAGCCGGCTCGAGGGGGCTCGCCGCGCCCGCCGGCCGTTCTCTCGCCCCTGCGAACGGCACGGTTCACCAAGGATCCGGTGTTGCGG
>JBLNEO010000082.1:0-8327 GCA_050262775.1 Pseudomonadota bacterium
GAGAACCGCGAGGCCTCGAGGAACAGGTGCAGCTGTCGCTCCCGCGTCTGCGTCGCGAGCGGATAGCCCTCGAGGATGTTGAGCGCCTCGCCGACGGTCGAGCCGCCGCTCGAGGGCGGACCCATGCCCCAGACGTCGAGGCCGCGGTAGCCGACCCGCGTGGGCTCGCGCTCCGGCGCGACGTAGCCGTGCAGGTCGCGCATCCTCATCAGGCCGCTCCGCCAGACGTGGTTCGCGGTCGGGGCGACGGGCGGATGCTGCACCGTCTCGGTGAGGGCGTCGGCGATCGCGCCGCGGTAGAAGCCCTTCTCGCCGAGCTGGGCGATGCGCTCGTACGCGCGGGCGAGGTCCGGGTTGCGGAACACCGTGCCGACGTCCCTGGGGGTCCCGTCGGGGTCGAGGAAGAGCGCCGCCGAGGCGGGGACGTCGTCGAACCAGTCGACGTTCGCGAGCGTCTGGTCGAAGAAGACCTGGTCGATGACGAAGCCCTCGCGCGCGAGCCTGATCGCCGGCTGAAGCGCCTCGGCGAGCGAGATCGTCCCGTACCGGTCGAGCGCGCGGGCCCAGCCCGCGACGGTCCCGGGGACGCCGACGGACAGGCCGCTGTAGCGAGCGGCGTTGAACGGCAGCGGCGCGCCGTTCTCCCAGAACGAGTCGGGCCGCATCGCCGCCGGAGCCGTTTCGCGATGGTCGACGGTCGTGACCGTGCCGCCCGCGGTCCGGAGCAGCAGGAAGCCGCCGCCGCCGATCCCGCACGAGAACGGCTCGGTGACGCCGAGCACCGCGGCAGCAGTGACGGCGGCGTCGACCGCGTTGCCGCCGCGGCGGAGCGTCTCGACCGCGGCCCGTGTCGCGAGCGTCTCGACCGTCGCAGCGGCACCGCCCGTGCCGACGGCGGTCGGAGGGCCGGTGGGTGCGGTCGCCGCGGCGGCGGTGCCGGCGAACGTGCCGAGGAGGAGGGCGGAGGCCGCAGTGACGAGCGAGCAGAGCCTGGTTCGCATGGTCGCCTCCTAGTGGTGGACGGCGACCCTCTACCCGGCGGCGTCGAACCTCTACCGCTCGCGGAACGTGATCGCCTGCGCGCCCTCCCAGAGCGTGAGGCGGCCGAGCTCCTTCAGCTGCTCCTGCCCCTCGACGAGGGTGGCGAAGTGGTTCGCCCACAGGTGCCCGGCCTTGCTGGCGAAGCTGCAGTAGCCGTAGGGGAAGAGCAGCTCCGTCTCGCTCTGCCCGCCGGGGTAGAGCGCGAGCTCGCCGGGGTGCGGGTAGCTCGTCGCGTTCTCCGGACCGATCCCGAGCTCGCGGTCGCCCCACGGGATCCAGTTCGACTCGCCGCTCCAGCGGCAGTGGATGATCCGGTCCTCGAACGGGAGCATGGCCTTGAACGCCGCGACGGTCCGCGGCGCGAGCTCGTCCTCCCAGCGTGCGACGAACCGCATCCCGGCGGCGACGATCTCGAGCACGGGCGGCAGGCTACCCGCTGGCGAGCCAGGCGAGCAGCGCGGAGCGCTCCGCGTCCGTCATGCCGGTCGCGTTGCCCGGCGGCATCGCCCTCGTCCGGACCATCGTCGCGACGAGGTCGGCGCGGGCACGCGCGTCCGCGGCCGAGCCGAGGTGGATGCCCTTCGGCGCCGCGACCCCGCTGTGGCAGCCGCTGCAGCGCAGCCGGACGATCTCGGTTGCCTGCGCGTCGGTCGCGGCCCGCGCGCCCGTCGCCTCGTCGTCGGGCCTGAGCGCCACCGCGAGCGCGACCGCGGCGACCGCGGCGGCGGCAGGGATCCACCACGCGCGCAGGCCGCGGTGCCACAGGTTGAAGAAGTGCCTGACCCCGGCCAGGAGCCCGGCCACGACCACGAGCACGAGCCAGGCGTGGCCGCTGCCGTAGGTGACGGGGAAGTGCCCCGCGAGCATCGCGAAGACGACCGGGAGCGTGAGGTAGTTGTTGTGCACGGACCGCCGCTTCGCCTCGAGCCCCGGCGCGGGGTCGGGCGGGCGGCCCTCCTCCTTCGCGCGGATCAGCTCGCGGTGCGCCGGGATGATCACGCGGAAGACGTTCGCGGCCATGATCGTCCCGAGCATCGCCCCGACCTGCAGGTAGGCGGCGCGCGGCGCGAACAGCTCGCCGGCCGCCCACGCGGAGGCGACGACGAGCGCGGCCACCGCGACGCCCAGCAGCCGGTCGTCGCGGACGAGCCGGCAGAGGCCGTCGTAGGCGAGCCACGCGAGCAGCAGCCCACCCGCGCTCAGCGCGACCGCCTGCCACGTCGTCAGGTCGGCGACGGACGGGTCGATCAGGCGCGTCCCGGCGTCCGTGTAGTAGAGGACGACGAGGAGCGAGAAGCCCGAGAGCCACGTCGTGTACGCCTCCCACTTGAACCAGTGCAGCGGCTCGGGCATCGGCTCGGGCGGCAGCGCGTACTTCTCGGACCGGTAGAAGCCGCCGCCGTGGACGCCCCAGTACTCGCCGCCGACGCCCTGCGTCGGCTCGCGCGGCGGACGCAGGCCCAGGTCGAGGCGGATGAAGTAGAACGAGGCCCCGATCCACGCGATCCCGGCGACGACGTGCAGGAGCCGCAGGCAGACGTCGAGGACGTCCCTCAGGTACGGGTCCATCGATCCCTCGCGATCGCCGCCAGCGCGCGCAGGCCCGCCTCGAGCTCCTCCTCGCGCGTCTGCCCGAGCCGCTCGCGCAGCTCGGGGAGCAGCTCGGCACGCGTGCGGCCGGCCACGAACGTCACGAAGCGGAAGCCGAACACCTCCTCGTACTCGGCGTTCAGCCGCTGGAGCTCCGCGAGCACCTCCGGCTCCGCGCCCCGCTGCTCGTCCGAGGGCTCGCCGATCCGTGGGTGCGCGGCGAGCGCCTCGGCCTGCTCGTCCGGCGGCGCGGCGAGGAGCACGTCCTCGCGCTCGAGCGGCCGCTCGACCCGTGCGAGGCGCTCGACCAGGCGCGTGCGCCCCGAGAAGAGCGGCGCGAGCGCCTCCGCGGTCAACTGCCGCGGTAGCTCGCGCATCCGAAGGGCGAGACGAGCAGCGGCACGTGGTAGTGGCCCTCCTCGAGCGCGACCGTCAGCTCGACGCGGCGGAAGAACGGGGACGGCGGGTGGAAGACGAGCGTGTAGTCCCCGGGCTCGAGCGCATCCGCGAGCCGGGCGCGTCCGTCGGCGTCCGTCCGCGCCTCGCCGACGCCGACGACCTCGACGCGCACGCCGGCCGCGGGCGCGCCGGCCGCCGTGTCGAGGACGTGGGTCGAGAGCGAGATCACGGCCGCAGCTTCGCCGCCTGGCGCCGGTGCTCCTCCGCGATGGCAGCCTCGTCCGCGTGCACGAGACGCCCGTCGCGGACGACGTCCGCGCCGCCGACGACGAGGCGGTCGACGCGCTGCGGCCCGGCGAAGACGAGGCCCGCGACCGGGTCGTCGGCGCCCGCGAGCTCGAGCCCGTCCGTCCGCCACACCGCGAAGTCGGCGCGTTTTCCCGGCTCGAGCGAGCCGAGGTCGTCGCGACGGAGCACCGCCGCGCCGCCGCGCGTCGCGAGCCGGAGCGCCTCGCGGGCCGTCAGCGCCGCCGGGCCGCCGCGGCCGCGTGCGACGAGCAGCGCCTGCTTCACCTCGAAGAACAGGTCGCTGCGCTCGTTCGACGCGGATCCGTCGACGCCGAGCCCGACCCGCACGCCCGCGTCGAGCATCGCGCGCACGGGCGCGACGCCCGCGCCGAGGCGGAGGTTCGACGTCGGGCAGTGGGCGACGCCCGTCCCCGCGGCCCCGAACGCGCGCACGTCCGCCTCCGAGAGGTGGACGCAGTGGGCGCACCAGACGTCCTCGGCCAGCCACCCGACCTGCTCGAGGTACTCGAGCGGGCGGCAGCCGAAGAGCTCGCGGCAGTACGCGTCCTCCTCGACGGTCTCCGCGAGGTGCGTGTGGAGCTGGAGCCCGAGCCGCCGCGCGAGTGCCGCCGACTCCTCCATCAGCCGCTTCGTCACGGAGAAGGGCGAGCACGGCGCGACCACGATCCGGACGAAGCCGCCGTCGTCCTGGAGCCCGGCGAGGCGCTCCGTGTCGGCGAGGACGTCGTCGAGGCGCTCGACGAGCGAGTCGGGCGGGAGGCCGCCGTCCGACTCGCCGAGGTCCATCGATCCGCGCGAGGCGTGGATGCGGACGCCGAGCTCGCGCGCGGCCGCGATCTCCGCCTCGACGAGGCCGGACACGCCGCGCGGGAACACGTAGTGGTGGTCGAAGACGGTCGTGCATCCCGACAGGGCGAGCTCCGCGATCCCGGTGCGTGCGGCCGCCGCGAGCATCTCCTCGTCGATCCGCGCCCACGTCGGGTAGAGCGTCTTCAGCCACGTGAAGAGGTCGGCCTCCTGCGCGCGGGCGCGCGTCAGCGTCTGGTAGAGGTGGTGGTGCGTGTTGACGAGCCCCGCCGTGACGACCGCGCCGCCGAGGTCGACGCGCTCGTCCGTCTCGGGCGCCGCCCCCGTGCCGACGTCCGCCACCACGCCGTCCTCGACGACCAGCCAGCCGCCGTCGAGCTCGGTGCCCGCCTCGTCCCCGACGACCACGTGCGCGTTCGCGTAGGCACGCCTCACGCGGTGCAGCCTAAGCTTCCGCGATGGTCGCGGCCATGGCCACCATCGTCGGTCCCGTCCCCGGGCTCGCGGAGATCGCGCGCATGGCCGCCGACTCGATCGAGGGCTGGCTGCGCGAGTACCCGGGCTACCGCGGGCTCGTCGTGCTGACCGACCAGGACCACGAGCGCTCGCGCGTGATCACGTTCTGGGAGACCGCCGAGGACGAGGCACGGGCGCGCGAGAGCCGTGCCGCGATGCGGGACAGCGTCGCCGCCACCGTCGGGATGAACGTGGTCGAGATCGAGGTCTGCGACGTGCCCGTGCTCGAGCTGGCCTAGGCGTCTGCGGCCAGCGCCACGAGCTCGAATCGGTCGACGTCCACGAGGCCGCGGTCGGTCAGCTTCAGGCTCGGGATCACGGACAGGGCCAGGAAGGCCATCGTCTGGAAGGGCGACGGGAGATCGCAGCCGAGCGTGCGCGCCGCCTCGACGCACGCACGCGAATCTCGGAGGACGTCGGCGAGTGGGGCGTCGGAGAGGAGCCCCGCGATCGGCAGCGGCAGCTCGGCCCGGACGCCGAGGTCGTCGACGACGACCTCGCCGCCGCCGAGCTCCGCGAGCCGTGTCACCGCCCGCGCCATGTCGTCGTCGTCCATGCCCACGACGACGATGTTGTGCGCGTCGTGCGCGACCGTCGAGGCGAGCGCGCCGCGGGTGAGTCCGAAGCCCTTGACCACGCCGAGGCCGATTCGCCCGGTGCCGAGGTGCCGCTCGATCACGGCGATCTTCGCGAGGTCGCGCGCGGGATCCGGGAACGGGCCCGGCGCGGTGAGCGCGTCGGTGACGATCTGGTCGCGGACGACGCCGATCACGCGCGCCTCCCCGGCGAGCTCCGGCAGCGTGAAGTCCGCCGCGGCCACGTGCTGGATGCGCACGGTCTGCTTCACCCACTCCGGCACCTCGGGGTGCGGGAACTCGGCGACGGGCGCCCCGCGCTTCAGCACCGTCTCGGGGACGAACCGCTCGAGGTCGGGGAGCAGGAGCAGGTCGGCGCGGTACCCGGGCGCGATCGCGCCGTGCTCGCGCAGCCCGTGCCAGGTCGCCGCGTTCAGGCTCGCGAGCACCAGCGCGTCCTCGGGCGGGACGCCCTCCTCGACGGCGACCCGCACCATCGAGTTGATGTGCCCCTCGTCGGCGATGTGCTCCGGCTCGCGGTCGTCGGTGCAGAACGCCATGCGGTGCGGCCCGAACTCGCGGACGAGCGGCAGGAGGTCGCGGAGGTTCCGCGCGCCGGAGGCCTCGCGGATCAGCACCCACATCCCGGCGCGCAGGCGCTCGCGTCCCTCCTCGAGGGTGTACGCCTCGTGGTCGGAGCGGATGCCGGCGGCCGCGTACGCGTTCAGCGCCTTCCCGAGGACGCCCGGGGCGTGGCCGTCGACGTGGCGCGCGCCCTCGAGCGCGAGCTTCGCGAGCTCGTGCGGGTCGCCGGCGACGACGCCGGGGAAGTTCATCATCTCGGCGAGCCCGAGCACGCGGCGGCGCCGGAGCAGCGCCTCGAGGTCGCCCTCCGTCAGCGGTCGCCGCGGCGACTCGAACACGGATGCGGGCACGGACGACGACGCCATGAAGTACACGTCGAGCGGGATGTCCCGGCACGCGTCGAGCAGCCAGTGGACGCCGTCGGTGCCGAGGACGTTGGCGAGCTCGTGCGGGTCGGCGACGATCGCGGTCGTCCCGAGCGGGAGCACGAGGCGCGCGAACTCGTCGGCGAGCAGCTTCGTCGTCTCGATGTGCATGTGCGCGTCGATGAACCCCGGCACGACGTGGCGGCCGCTCGCGTCGAGCTCCTCGCGTCCGTCGTAGTCGCCGAGGCCGGCGACGTAGCCGTCGACGATCGCGACGTCGGTGTCGAGCCACTCGCGCGTGAACACCGAGAGGACGCGGCCGCCGCGGACGACGAGATCGGCGGGCTCGTCCCCCCGTGCGACGGCGAGGCGGCGTGCGAGGTCGGGCACGGGCGCGAGCCTACTGTGCGCGAGGAAACGCGCGCCACGTTCCGTATGGTTCGCCCGTGGACGTGCTGACGCCTCGCTCGCTCGACGAGGCGCTCGCCGCGAAGGCCGAGCGTCCGGAGGCGATGCCGATCGCGGGCGGCACGGACGTGATGGTGGCGCTGAACTTCGACCACCGACGCCCGGAGGCCGTGCTCAACCTCAACGAGGTCCGCGAGCTCGGCGGCTGGAGCCGCGAGGACGACGGGCGGCTCCGCCTCGGCGCGGGTCTCACCTGCACGGAGATCGAGCACGGCCCGCTCCGGAGGGAGCTTCCGGCGCTCGCGGAGGCGGCTCGGACGATCGGCTCGCCGCAGATCCGCAACCGCGCGACGATCGGCGGCAACCTCGGGACGGCGTCTCCGGCGGGCGACGCGATCCCGCCGCTGCTCGTGGCGGAGGGCGAGGTCGAGCTCGCGAGCCTGCGCGGATCGCGGCGCCTGCCGCTGGGCGAGTTCCTCGTCGGGCCGAAGCGGAACGCGCTCGAGCCGGACGAGCTGATCCTCGCGGTCCGCGTCCGCACCGGCGGCGCCCAGACGTTCATGAAGGTCGGACCCCGGAACGCGATGGTGATCGCGGTCTGCTCGCTCGCCGTGCGCGTCGACGGGGAGCTGCGCGCGGCCTACGGCTCGGCCGGGCCCGTCGTCGGCCTCGTCCGTGCGCCCGCCGAGGAGGCCGCGTCGTTCCCGGACCTCGTGGCGGAGGCCGCGTCGCCGATCGACGACGTCCGCGGCACGGCGGCGTACCGGCGCCACGCGCTCCGCGTGCTGACCCGCCGTGCGCTCGAGCGGACGATGGCATGAGGATCGCGCTCCGCGTGAACGGGGACGAGCGCGAGGCGGACGTCTGGGAGGGCGAGAGCCTCCTCTTCGCGCTCCGCGAGCGCCTCGGGCTGCCCGGGTCGAAGAACGCGTGCGAGCAGGGCGAGTGCGGGTCGTGCTCCGTCTTCCTGGACGGCCGGCTCGTATGCGCCTGCCTCGTGCTCGCCGCGCAGGCCGACGGCCACGAGGTCGTGACGGTCGAGGGCCTCGCGCGTGAGGGCGAGCTCCATCCCGTGCAGCGGGCGTTCGTCGAGGCGGGAGCGGTGCAGTGCGGGTTCTGCACGCCGGGGCTCGTGGTGGCGGCGGCCGACCTGATCGCGCGCGTGCCCGACCCGAGCGAGGACGAGATCCGCGAGGCGCTGTCGGGCAACCTCTGCCGCTGCACCGGGTACGCGAAGATCTTCGAGGCCGTGCGAGCCGCGGCGTCCGCGCGATGAGCGCACCGGCGGTCACGCGCCTCCGCGTCGGCCGGATCGGCGACCTCGTCCTCCGGGTCGACGGGACGCCGAAGACGACGGGGGAGTTCGCCTACTCCTCCGACCTGTGGGCGGCCGGGATGCTGTGGGGCCACACCGTGCGTAGCCCGCACCCGCACGCGCGGATCGTGGCGATCGACATCGCACCAGCGCTGACGATGCCCGGCGTCCACGCGGTGCTCACGCACGCGGACGTCCCCGGCGCCAAGCGGTACGGGCTCGAGTTCCCGGACCAGCCCGTGCTCGCGTTCGACCGCGTCCGCTACGTCGGAGAGCCCGTGGCGCTCGTCGCGGCGGAGCACCCCGAGCAGGCACGGCGCGCGGCCGAGCGGATCGTCGTCGAGTACGAGGCGCTCGAGCCGGTGGTCGACATGGAGCGCGCGCTCGAGCAGCCGCCGATCCACGAGGAGCGCTGGA
>JBLNEO010000083.1:0-6116 GCA_050262775.1 Pseudomonadota bacterium
CGCCACCGAGACGAGTGCGCACAGCGCGAGGAGGCCCTTGATCAGGGCCTCCCCCCACCGGATGCGCTTCGCGGTGATCCGCGCGGCCGCGTCGGGCGCCGCGGCGGTGACCTGCGCCGACGACACCGCTAGCCGGTCGTCTCCGTCGTCGTGCCGCCACCGGAGCCGCCGGACGCCTGCTCGAAGGCGGCCTTCGCCGTGTCGATCTGCTCCTGCGTGAGCGGGACGTACTGCGTCTCCCCGGCGATCGTGTCGGCGTTGTCGAGCATGTACTCGACGAAGGCCTTCACCTCGGGCTTGTCGAAGCTCGCCTGCTTCACGTAGACGAACAGGGGCCGCGAGAGCGGCTTGTACGAGCCGTCCTGCGCGGTTTCGACGCTCGGGGCGACGCACCCGTTGCCGCCGTCGACCTCGACCGCGTTGAGCGTGTCCTGGTTCTCCTCGAAGTACGAGAACCCGAAGTAGCCGAGGCCGCCCTTCTCGCCCGAGACGCCCTGGACGATCACGTTGTCGTCCTCGCTCGGGGAGTAGTCGGAGCGGCTCGCGCCCTCCTCGCCGTTGATCTCGCCGGTGAAGTAGTCGAAGGTGCCCGAGTCGGTGCCGGGGCCGAAGAGCTTCAGCTCCTGGTCGGGGAAGCTCGGACGCACCTGGTTCCAGTTGCCCACCTTCGAGCCCGGCGCCCAGATCTTCGCGAGCTCGTCGACGGTGAGGCATTTCGCCCAGTCGTTCTCCTTGTTCACCACCACGGTGAGGGCGTCGTTCGCGATCTGGAACTCGACGTGCTCGACGCCCTTCGCCTTGCACGCCTGCTCCTCCTCGTCCTTGATCGGACGCGAGGCGTCGGAGATGTCGGTCTCGCCGGCGCAGAAGCGCTCGAAGCCGCCGCCGGTGCCGGAGATGCCGACCGTCACCTGCACGCCGGAGTTCTGCTGCTGGAACTCCTCGGCGGCGCGGGTGACGAACGGACCGACGGTGCTGGAGCCGTCGGCCTGGATGCGGCCGGAGAGCGATCCGCCGCCCGCGGCGGTGGAGCCGCCGGAGCCGGAGTCGCCGCCGCAGGCGCTCGCCAGCAGGGCGAGCGCGAGGGTCAGGACTGCGCTGAGTGTGATCGTCGTCTTCATCGGCGCCGAGTGTTCCGGCGGGGGCGCGCGCGATGGGGCGCCGGATGGTGAACGACTGGTGACGGGGTGGTTAACGCGGCAGGGGGAACACCGCGCGGATCGCGAGCCCCCGGCCGCGCGCGCCCTCCGCCTCGACCCGTCCGCCGGCCGAGACGACGATGTGCTTGACGATCGCGAGCCCGAGCCCTGTGCCGCGCGACGCGCGTGCTCGGTCGGAGCGGTAGAAGCGCTCGAAGAGCCGCGGGAGGTCCCGCTCGAGCACCCCGATGCCGTCGTCGCGCCCGATGACGGCGATCTCTCCGCCCTCGCGCGCGACGGCGAGCGTGAAGGTCGACCCGTGGCCCGCGTACCGGATCGCGTTCAGCACGAGGTTCTCCGCGACGACCTTCAGCATCCTCGGCCGGATCGCGAGCTCCACCGAGGCGTCTCCCTCCACCCGCAACGTCACGCCCGCGCGCGCCGCGGACTCCTCGTGCTCGGCGACGACCTCCTCGAGCACGGGCAGCACGCGGATCGGGTTCAGCGCGACGGCGGCACGGCCCGTCTCGAGCTCCGAGAGGAAGAGCACGTCGTCGATCAGCTCGCCCACCAGCTCGACCTGCGCCCGCGCCTGCTCGACGAGCGCGATCACGTCCTCACCGGGGAGCAGCGCGGTCTCGAGCAGCGCGAGCAGACGCGCCAGCGGCGTGCGCAGCTCGTGCGAGACGGCGGCCGTGAAGCCCGACCGGAGCTCCTCGTAGGCGGCGAGGTCTCCCTGCCGGCCGAGGTACACGAGGCGCTCGCGGCGGCCGTCGACGTCGTACGGGATCGACACCGGAGCGTGCCCGTTCGGCGCGACGTCGAGCAGGCCCTGCGGCAGCGGCGCCCCCTCCGCCAGCCCATCGACGGTCTCGCGCGCGCGCCTGCTGGCCGCGAGGACGCGGCCCTCCTCGTCGAGGACGACGACGATCTCGCGGCTCTCCTCGACGAGCACGCGTCCTCGTTCGGCTTCGACGCGCAGGTCCTCCCCGCGCGGCGTCCCGTTCACCACCCGTTCACCCTTTCGCCACCACCACGGTTCCCCCGCGCGCCGGGGTCGCGATCATTATGGGTGCGGCATGGCGAAGGTGCTGATCATCGAGGACGACGACGTGATCGCGGAGGGCATGGCCCGTCACCTCGCGCAGGCCGGGTTCGACCCGCTCGGCGTGTCGAACGGCGAGACGGGCCTCGCCCGCCTGCGGTTCGAGCGCCCCGACGTCTGCGTGCTCGACCTGATGCTCCCCGGCGCCGACGGCTGGAAGCTGATCGAGACGGCGCGCAGCGAGGGGATCGGCACGCCGATCGTCGTCGTGTCGGCGCGGGGCACGGAGCACGATCGCGTGCACGCGCTCGAGCTCGGCGCCGACGACTACCTCGTGAAGCCGTTCTCGATGCGCGAGCTCGTCGCCCGGGTGGGCGCGGCGGCGCGGCGCGGCGTCCGCGCACAGGAGCCGCGGCGCGGCGAGGCGATCGAGATCGAGGAGCTGCGGATCGACCCCGCGAACGTGCAGGCCTACGTCGACGGCGAGAGCGCCGACCTGACCCCGACGGAGTTCCGGCTCCTCTACGCGCTCGCCCTCGAGCGCGGCCGCGTCCTCACGCGCGACGAGCTCCTCCAGAAGGTGTGGGGCCGTCGCGCCACCCACCGCGACCGCACGGTCGACGTCTTCGTCCGCAAGCTGCGCGAGAAGGTCGACACCCGCGCGCCCGGGCACACGTTCGTGCAGACGCGGTACGGGGTCGGGTACAAGCTCGACCCGCTCCCGAAGTAGCTCAGCTCGCGATCTGCGCGCTCGCCTCGGCGTGCGCGGCGTGCCAGAGCTGGAGCAGCAGGTCGAGCTCCATGCGCCGGGCGTCGGCGTTCATCGACCCGAGCTGCGAGACCTCGACGGCGTCGTCGCCGACGCGGGCGGCGACGACGTGCGTGCGCTCGTGGAGGAAGGCCAGCAGGCTGTCGACGTGATCGGGATCGGTGACGTGGATTCGCATCGCCGCAGGGAGGCCGCGCGGCCTCGTCGGCTCAGTCTGCGGGAGACGCGTCGTCCACCCCACCCTCGAAGGGGTGGGTCGGTTCCGCCCAGCCGGGCTCGAGGAAGACGCAGGGGGTCGGGTCGAGCGGCAGCGGGGAACGCCCCGCCCGCACCACGACGAACGTGCCGTCGGCGCCGAGGTCGACCGACTCGCCCGGCGCGGGCGGCGCGCCGTCGGCCTCGCGGAGCTCGTAGCCGCCCGGACGGAGCACGAACAGGAGATGGCGGCCCGCCGCCGGCGCCTCCGGCTCCGCCCTCGCCGCCCGTGCCTCGCGGAGCTCGTCCTCCAGCGCGACGCGTGCGCGGTGGTGCCGGGTCGCGAGCTCCCGCCACTCGTCCACGTGGCGGAACAGCTCGTCGATCATCGCCTCGCGAGCCGGGTCGATGCCCGACTGCTCGAGCCGCTCGTTCCGGGCGGCGAGCTCGCGCTCCCGCTCCCCGAGTCGCGCCTCGAGCTCGTCGAGCGCCGCGCGCCGGGCCTCGAGCTCGCGCCCCCGCCGGTCGAGGTCGCCGGCGGAGCGGTCGAGGTACCGCTGGAGCCGCCGCTCGAGCCGGCGCCGCGCCCGCGGCTCCTGCACACCCTGCTCGGCGAGCGCCTGGTCGACCGCCTCCGCGGACGCGAACCCGCGCCGGATGAGGATCTCGCCGAGCGGCTCGCTCGTCGCGGTCCGCTGTTCGGCGAGCGCAGCGTCGAGCTGTGCCTCCGAGACGGCGCCCTTCTCGAGGAGGAGGGCACCGAGCGGGATGCGTGTTTCGCGGGCCGCACCGGGATCATCGCACGACGGCCCACGTGCAGGAGCACGCCCGAGACGAGGGGAGCGCCGAGACGGCGCTCCCCTCGCTCCGGCGCGACCACGCTACTTGAGCTTGAAGTACGCCACGAGCGACGACCCGTCCTGCGTCGTCATCGTCACCCGGTAGCACTGGCCGGGCTGCCTCGGCGTCTGCCAGTTGTAGACGAACTGGCCGCCGACGCTGTCGTAGCGGAGCGTCGTGCCGCCGGTCGCCGTCACCTCGATCTCGTCGAGCGACGCCGACGTGGTGCACGCCACGGTCGACACCGCGAGCGACTTCACCGCGGCGACGTCCGTGAGCTCGCTCGAGCCGGCAAACGCCTCGAACTTCAGCGGCACCGTCGACCCGTTCCTCACGACGTTGAACACGCCGTTCATGTCGACGGGCTGGTAGAAGCCGCGCAGCGTCCAGGCGAGCACCGTGTACGTGACGGAGTCCGAGCTCGCGTTTCCGGCCTCGTCCTTCGCCGACGCCGTGACGGTGTGCGTGCCGACGGCGGCGGAGTACCCCGAGACGCTGCATGCGCCGTCGAGCCCCGACAGCGCGTCGGAGGCGGAGCACGTCGGCGCCGCCGGGACGGAGCCGTAGTAGTAGCTCGCGCCGCCGGCGGGGCCGCCGACGAGGCCGACACTCGGAGCCGTCTTGTCGATGTTGACGGTCGCGCTCGCCGCGGCGCTGACGTTGCCGGCCTTGTCCGTGCACGTCCCGCTCGCGGACTGTGCCGCGCCCTCGGTCTCCAGCGTGACCGCCGCGTCGCACCCGTCGATCCCGGAGAGGCCGTCGGTCCCGCCGAACGAGACCGTGACGCTCGTGTTGTTCCAGCCGTTGCCGTTCGCACCTGGAGACGCGGTCGCGGTCGCCGTCGGAGCCGTCTTGTCGATGTTGATCCCGGAGACCGTCGTGCTCGCGCTGTTGCCGGCGTCGTCCGTCGCCGCCCCGCCCGACGACTGACCGGCGCCCTCGGACGAGAGCGTCTGCGGCGACGCGCACGTGGCGACGCCCGAGGTCGCGTCGGCGCACGTGAACGACACGGTGACGTCGGTGTTGTTCCAGCCGTTCGCGTTCGCCGCGGGCGACGCGGAGCCGGTGATCGTCGGCAGCGTGGCGTCGCGCTTGACGGACACGCTCACCGGACCGGTCGAGCCTCCGGCGCTCGTCGCCGCGCACGAGTACGTCGTCTCCGCCTGGTCGGCGGCGATGCTCTGGTCGACGCAGCCCGTCTTCTGGAGCGAGTTCGGCGACTCGGTGTCGCTCACGCTCCAGGTGAGGGTGACGTCGCTCCGGTACCACCCGTTGTCGCCCTCGGGAGCCGGCGGGGCGAGCGTGGAGCCGATCGTGGGTGCCGACGAATCGACGATGCCGTACGTCTCCGACGCGACCGCAGTGAGGCCGCCGCCGTCGGTGTAGGAGCACGACGCCGTCTGCTCGCCGATCCCGTCGGACGCATACGGGCCGGACACCGCGCTGAGCGTCGCGGGGAACGACGAGCTCCCGTCCTCGGCGTCCGTCACCTGGCAGGTCGCCGACGGCACGGTCCCCTTCAGGTAGGACGCGCCCCCCGTCACGCCGCCGACGGCGACCTGAGGCGCCGTGTTCGTCGGCGGTGGGGCGACGACGTTGACGGTGAACGTCGCCGGCGCCAGGTTGAACGTGCCACTCGTGCTGTTCGACGTCTGGCTGACGCTGATCGTCGCGGAGCCCTGCCCGACGGGCGTCACCGTCAGCGTCTTCACGTCGCCGCAGGAGCCGAACGTCACGGACGACGGGCTCACCGTCGCGATCGACGGGTTGCTCGACGCAACGGAGAGGACGAGCGAGGTGCTACCCGTCAGGTTGCAGCCGCTCTTGCCGTCGCCGTTCGCCGGCACGACGTAGAGCTGCGTCGTGCCGTTCGCGCCCCCGACGGTCAAGGGCATGACCTCCGCGACGGCGTCGACGGACGCGTCGAGCTTGTTCGCGATGTCGTCGGCGTACGCGATCGCGGAGAACGCGATCGACGCGACGACGGCGCCGAGGACGAGGCCGAACCGCCCTCTCCTCGTAATCTGTGTCGGTGTCGCCACCCCTACCAACTCCTCAAGTCGAATGCCGCAGGGGGAGCGGCCGCGCCGCTCCGCCTCTGTCGTACGTGTCGCGTGAGCCGGCACAC
>JBLNEO010000084.1:0-2697 GCA_050262775.1 Pseudomonadota bacterium
CACGCCGCCGGCGGCGACCAGGCCGGCGATCTGGGTGCGCGCGCCCATGTCGTCGTTGACCGCGGTGCGCGATCCGCTGGCGCCGATCGGGAAGCTTTGGGTGATGCCGGCGGCGGCACTGGCGGCGCCCATCGCAAGCAGCTCCTGCGAGCCCCGCACGTTCTGGTTGTGTTTCCCCGCGAAGGAGCGTGCGGTCAGGATCTCGTCCGCGAAGCAGACGAGGAAGATGCCGATCGCCGCAGGCAAGAGCTTGACGATGTCCTGCCAGGCTGGGGTCGGGAACACGAAGCTCGGGAGCCCTGCTGGGACGGTGCCGACTACCGCGACGCCGTGCGCCTGCAGGTCGAGCGCCCACGAGAGGCCGACGGCGGCGACGACGACGACGAGTGCGGCCGGCAGCCGCGGCATGAAGCGGCGGAGCAAGAGCAGCGCGGCGAGCGAACCCGCGGCGAGCGCGACCGTCACGCCGTTGACGCTGCCGAGCTCGCGCACCACCTCCCACAGCTGCGGCAGCGGCTCGGTTGCCGTGATCGAGAGGCCGAGGAGCTTTCCGAGCTGGCCGATCACGAGCACGACGGCGACGCCGTGGATGTAGCCGACCAGCACCGGGCGCGAGAAGTAGTCGGCGAGCCAGCCGAGCCGGAGCAGCCACGCGAGCGCGAAGCAGACGCCGACGAGGAGCGCCAGTGTTGCCGCCAACTCGGCGGCCGCCGGGCTGCCCGCTGCGGCGAGCGGCAGGACCGCCACGGCGACCAGCGTCGCGATCGAGCCCTCCGGACCGACGATCAGCTGGCGCGAGGAGCCGAGCAGCACGTAGGCGACGGTCGGGAGTAGGAGCGCGTAGAGGCCGTTCACCGGCGAGACCCCCGCTACCTCGGCGTAGGCCATCGCCGACGGCAGTGCGAGCGCTGCGACCGTCACCCCGGCCACGAGGTCGCGCCGAGCGCTCGGAGCTCCGTATCCCTTCAGCTGCCCAATCAGCGGGAGCGCCCGCGTCAAGAAGGGCTCCTTTCGTGCGGCGCGGAAGGGGGACATCTCCTGGTGACCGGCCTCAACCGCAGCCTGCGAGCCGTCGCCGGATGGAACGGAGTTGTCGTGCTCACGCGTGCTCTTCCGATGATCGGTCACGCGAGCGACGCCCCTTCCTCTGGCGACCGGTCGGCCCGCCGGCGCTTGCGGACGACGTAGAAGATGAGCGCCAGCACGGCAGTGGTCACCAGGCCCGAGATGACGACCGAGGCAAGCCGGAACCCGGCGACTCGGCGGGTGCGCGGGCGACGGTGTCGGCGCTCTTCGCTCCGGCTCCGACGCGTGAATCGACGTACGCGGTCAGCGTCTCGCTGGCGAGGTATGCGACGACGACCGCGACGATGACGAGCGGCGCGACCGTCAGCCCTGCCTTGATCGACAGGAGAAGGGCGATCGTCACCGACGAAAGCGGAAGCCGCAGAACCGAGACGCAGCTGGCGCCGACGAGCGCGGCGACAGCCTGCGGTTCGGCGTAGCCGGGCAGGTGCGCCGCGATCAGCCCTGCCACGACCCCGAGGAAGATCGCCGGGAAGGTCGGGCCGCCCCGGAAGCTGCCCAGCGAGATGCTCCACGCGAGCCCCTTGAAGACGATCAGCAGCGCGAGGGTGGAGAGCGATGTCGCGGCGGCGGTGTCGAAGAGGGCCGTGAAGGCGCTCTCGCCGGAGAAGAGCACCGTGTTGGGCGATTCGCCGGTCGCCTCGGCGAAGGCGATCGCGAGTCCGCCGACCGCGAGCCCGGCCGCGGCCGTGAAGGGGAAGATCCGCGTGTCGACGACGCGTTTCGCCCAGCGGGCGAGCTCCATGATCCCGAACGTGACGAGCGCGGTCGCGAGCGCGAGCACGACGGTCCAGCCGAGGTCACCCCAGCCCGGCCCGTCGAAGGGGGCCAGCGCAAACGGCTCGAGCGCCCAGGCGCTCGTGCTGAACCCCGACCACGAGCCCAGCCCGATGAAGACCAGCGATCCGATGCCCGCCGCGACCAGGCCGGGCAGCAGCACCAGTGGGAGGACCGCGCCGCCGAGGCCGGTCGCCTCGATGAGGAGCACGGCACCGATCACCGGCGAGCCGAAGATCGCCGAGACGGCGGCGAAGCTTCCGGCAGCGGCCATCAGCGTCAGCGCTTGCTGTGGTGCATCACGTTTGATCAGTCGCAGCGCAAGTGCACCCAGGCCCAACCCGAGCGCGATGAGCGGCGCCTCGGGGCCGAGTACGAGCCCGAGGGCGAGCGTCGCAGCGGCGGCGAGGAGGACGCCCGGCAGCTCGAACGGTTGCGTCGGCGCTCCGCCGGCCTTCAATCCGTCGGCGGGCACGTGGCCGCCGTGACCCGGCAGGCGCGCGATCGCGAAGGCGGTGAGCAGGCCCGCGAGAGCCAGCCACGGCAGCGACCACCACGTCGGCGCGACGTCGTAGCCCAGATACTGCGGAAGATCCGAGTACACGCCGACCTGCACGACGTGGACCAGCTCGAGAAAGCCCCAGCACGCCGTCGAGACGAGCAGTCCGACAAGGGCCGCAAGGACGAGGAGGACGCGGTAGTCCCTGCTGCGGATCAGCGAGCTCGGGTCGGCGGCAGCCGACGCGGCGAACGTTCCGCCTCCGGTCTGCGGGGGCGTCGCGCCCGCGCTCTTCCTCGAGGCGCTCATGCCTGGGACACCTGCGCGGCCGTCGC
>JBLNEO010000085.1:0-29537 GCA_050262775.1 Pseudomonadota bacterium
AGAACATCCTCCTGAAGCTGATCCAGGCGGCCGACTTCGACATCAAGAAGGCCGAGACCGGGATCATCTACATCGACGAGGTCGACAAGATCGCGCGCAAGGCGGACAACCCGTCGATCACACGCGACGTCTCGGGCGAGGGCGTCCAGCAGGCGCTCCTGAAGATCCTCGAGGGGACGGTCGCCTCGGTGCCGCCGCAGGGCGGCCGGAAGCACCCGCACCAGGAGTTCCTGTCGATCGACACGACGAACATCCTGTTCATCTGCGGCGGCGCGTTCGCCGGCCTCGACAAGATCATCGCGAAGCGGATCGGCAAGAACGCGGTCGGTTTCGGCGCCGACATCCGCTCGAAGCACTCGGTGGAGACGAGCGACCTCCTCGCCGACGTGATGCCGGAGGACCTGCTGCACTTCGGGCTGATCCCCGAGTTCATCGGCCGCCTCCCGGTCGTTTCGGCCGTGCACCAGCTGCAGCGCGAAGACCTCGTGAAGATCCTGATGGAGCCGAAGAACGCGCTCACGAAGCAGTACCAGCGGTTCTTCGGCTACGACGGGATCGAGCTCGTGTTCACCGAGGACGGGCTCTGGGAGATCGCCGACAAGGCGCTCGAGCGCGAGACCGGCGCACGCGGCCTGCGGTCGATCATCGAGGCGGCGCTCCTCGACGTGATGTTCGAGCTCCCCTCGCGCAAGGACGTCTCGAAGTGCGTGATCACGCGCGAGACGATCTCGAAGGGCATGCGTCCCACGCTCGTGACGAGCGCGGGCAACGAGCTCGACTTCGAGCAGCCCGCCGCCGAGTCGGCCTAGAGGCGCCGCGGCCGACGGCCGACGACCGCGGCATCGGGGCGCCGCCCGATCCCGACGCTCAGCTCGATACCCGGGACTCGCTCGCGACCGTGCGGGCGGTACGCGCCGTCGATCGCGCGGCGGACGAGCTCGGCCATCGAGAGTCCCGTGCGATGGGACTCGTCGAGGAGGAACGCGTGCTGGCGGTCGGTCAGCGTGATCTGCGTGCGGCGGCTCATCGGGAGAATGGGGTGATGGAGGTGTACACCGGCGGAGGCGCCTCCATCCACCGCTGCCGCGTAACGAGTGCGTGCCTGAACTGCGACAGAATCCGGACGGCGATCGCTACCCTGACCGCGTGCGCGGAGAGCCGTTGCGGTGTCCGAACGACGGGAGCCGGCTGGTCGAGCTCGACCGGTCAGGCGTGCTCGTCGACGCGTGCCCGGAGTGCCGCGGCGTGTGGCTCGACCGCGGCGAGCTCGACAAGATCCTCGTCCGTGAGCGCCAGATGGCGGCGGGCGCCGGGGCGGACGACGACTTCTTCGACGAGATGGCGGGCCGTCAGCCCCCGCGGCAGGCGCCGCCTGCGGACGACCGCGACGAGCAGCCGCGCAAGCGGCGGAAGCGCAGCCTCCTCGAGGACCTGCTCGACTTCGACTAGCGCCAGTCGACGGCGACGACCTCGACCGGCGCGTCGAAGCCCTTCAGCTCCGCCTCGCGGACGCTCGAGACGCGGTACGGCACCGCCAGACCGTCGAGCGTCTCGCGGCTGACGAGGATCTCGCCTCCCGTCGCGAGCGCGCCGACGCGCGCGGCGACGTTGACGCCGCGCCCGGCGTAGTCGTTGCCGCGGTCGAGCGCGGCGCCGCTGTGGAGCCCGATGCGGACGCTGACGAACTCGTCCTGGAGGACGCGCTGGATGCGCGCGGCCGCGTCGAGCGCCAGCGGCGGCGTGTCGAACGCGGCGAAGAACCCGTCGCCGGTGTGCTTGATCACCTCGCCGCCCTGCTCCTCGATCGCCTGGCGCAGCAGTGCGTCGTGGCGGTCGAGCAGCTTGCTCCACTTCTCGTCCCCGAGCGCGTCGAGGAGCTTCGTCGAGTCGACGATGTCGGTGAAGAGGAAGGTGCGGCGCGTCTCGGCCTCGCCCAGCAGCTCCATGGCGATCTGCGCGTCGAGCACCGCGCCGAGCCGCTGGAACGCCCCCTTCGCCAGCTCGAACTCCGCCCGTGCACCGGCCTCGTCGCCCTGCCGCTCGTACGCCGTGCCGAGCAGCATGCGCGCCTTCGCCGCCTCGTACGGCGCGCCGATCCCCGCCCAGATCGTCAGCGCCCGGCGCAGGCACGCCTCGGCCTCGGGCCAGCGCTCCGCCGCGAGCTCGATCTGTCCGCGCGCGAGCTGCAGCGTCCCCTCGAGGAGCGGCGTCCGCACGCCGTTGATGCGGAACCCGTCGGTGACCCGGTCGAGCTCTGCCACGGCGTTCTCCGCGGTCGCGAGGTCGCCTGCCGCGAGCGCGACCTCGACCTGCGCCGGCAGCCGCCGTGCACGACCCAGCGGATCCCGGCCGTCGTCCTCGAGCGAGTGCCGGAGCGCCGCCTCGGCCTCCGCCACCTTCCCCTGCGCGAGCCGGAGCAGCGCGAGACCCGGCTGCGGCTCGCGTCCAAGCTCGTGCGCCTTCCCGTACGCCTCCTCCGCGGCCGCGAAGTCGCCGCGCCGCCGTCGGATCTCGCCGACCTGGTAGTAGCCGGCGGCGACGGTCCAGATGTCGTAGCCGCTGAGCTCCTCGCAGGCGTTGACCGCCTCGTGCTCGGCCTCCTCCCAGTCGCCCGAGAGCCTGAGGATCTCCGAGCGGTGGACGCGGCACGCGCCCGGGAAGCCCGTCAGCGACTTCCCCTCGCACCATTTGTTGGCGATGTCCGTCCACTGCCGGGCGCGGTGGTAGTCGCCGACGCCGTGGCAGCTCGTGATCGTCATGCAGTAGACCATGCAGCTCGAGAAGGGGTTGAGCTCGCCGCCGACCGCCGCCGCCGACGCCTCGTCGAGGAGCTTCAGGCCCTTGTCGAGCTCGCCGCGCAGGAGCAGGACGCGACCCTGGCCGACGATCGCGAGCGCCTGCAGGTCGCGGTCGCCGAACCGCAGGCCGATCTCGTACGCCCGCTCGTGGTGCCGCAGGCTCGCGTCGAGCTCGCCGCCGAAGAGCGTCAGCATGCCCTGCGCGAGCTCGAGGAGGCCGTGCTCGGGGGACTCCGGCTCGTGCTCGAGCAGCCGCTCGCCCTTGGCGAACCAGCCGTTCGAGATCGGTGCGGAGCCCTTCGCGAGGTACTCGATCCCGAGCTTCAGCGCGAGGCCCGCGGCGCGCCGGGTCGAGCCGTCGGCCGTGTGCGCACGGTACGCCCGCTCGCGCGTCTCGAGTGCCTCGTCGAGGCGGCCGCTCCAATAGGCCGACTCGGCGAAGAGCTCGAGGTCGTCCGCGACGAGGGCTGCGCGCGCGTCCGCCTCGCGGAAGATCGCGTAGGCCTCGTGCCACGCATGCCGAGCGGCGGCCTCGCGGCCCGAAACGAGCGGATCGACGGCCTGTGTCACCGTCCGCACATGTTCGCACAGGTTTCGGCGCGCGCCAGTCCTGCCTTGCGACGGCCCTAGAGCAGGTTGACCACGAACTTCGAGAACTTGCCGGCGCCCGCGACGATCGCGAGCGACGCGGTGGAGCACAGCAGCAGCGCAAGCTTGACGCGCACGTGAACCCTCCTCGGTCGAACGGCGCTTGAGTATGGCCCAGGCGCCCGGCCGACGACAAACCGCTCGTAGAATGGCCGTCCCATGGACGCACGCTACGACCCCACCGGCGTCGAGGAGCGCTGGCAACGCACGTGGGAGGAGGAGGGCCTCTACCGCGCCGGCGCCGGCGCCCGCCGCGACGAGACGTTCGTGATCGCGGTGCCGCCCCCGAACGTCACGGGCGCGCTCCACATGGGGCACGCGCTCAACGGCTCGATCCAGGACGTGCTCGTCCGCTGGCACCGGATGCGCGGCTTCGACACGTTGTGGCAGCCGGGCTACGACCACGCCGGGATCTCGACGCAGAACGTCGTCGAGCGGCAGCTCCTGGTGGAGGGGACGTCGCGGAAGGAGATCGGCCGTGCGGCGTTCACGGCGCGCGTGTGGCGCCACCTCGAGGAGACCGGCCGCACGATCATGGGCCAGTTCCGCCGTCTCGGCGCCTCGCTCGACTACGAGCGGGAGCGGTTCACCATGGACGACGCCTACATCGAGGCCGTGATGCGGTTCTTCGTGCACGTGTGGGAGCGTGGGTGGGTCTACCGCGCCAACCGCATCGTCAACTGGTGCCCCTTCCACGAGACGGCGATCTCCGACCTCGAGGTCCAGCACGTCGACATGGACGACACGCTCACCTACGCCCGCTACCCGTTTGCCGACGGCTCGGGGCACGTGACGATCGCGACCGTGCGGCCGGCGACGATCCTCGCCGACATCGCGGTGGCGGTGCACCCCGCCGACGGCCGCTACCGGGAGGCGATCGGCCGCGAGGTGATCGTCCCGTACGTCGAGCGGCGCGTGCCGGTGATCGCCGACGAGCGCGTCGACCCCGAGTTCGGAACGGGGGCGCTGAAGATCACGCCGGGCCACGACCCGACCGACTTCGACATCGGCCGCGACCACGGCCTCCCGACGATCACGGTGATCGGGCCCGACGGGCGGATGAGCGAGGGCGCCGGCGACCTCGCCGGCCTGACGCAGCAGGAGGCCGACGAGGCCGTCCTCGCGTGGCTGCGCGAGCACGACGCGCTCGAGCGCCGCGAGCACTACCGGCACGCCGTCGGCACGTGCGAGCGCTGCCACTCGCGGATCGAGCCGCTCGTCTCGCTGCAGTGGTGGGTGGCGATGGAGGAGCCGCGGAAGCCCGCGCTCGAGGCCCTCCGCGAGCGGCGCGTGGTCTACCACCCCGAGTCGCAGCACCAGTTCGCGATCCGCTCGTTCGAGGAGATCCCCGACTGGAACGTCTCCCGCCAGCTGTGGTGGGGGCATCAGCTGCCGCTCTGGTACTGCCCCGACGGGCACGTCACGTGCGCGTGGCCGCCGCCGGAGGCCTGCGCCGAGTGCGGCTCGGACGCGCTCGAGCGGGACCCCGACGTGCTCGACACGTGGTTCTCGTCGGCGCTGTGGCCGTTCGCGACGCTCGGCTGGCCGGCGGCGACGCCGGAGCTCGAGCGCTACTACCCCGGCGACGTCGACTCGACCGCCCGGGAGATCATCCGCCTCTGGGTGAACCGGATGATCTGGTCCGGGCTCGAGCTGCTCGGCGAGCGCCCGTTCCGCGACGTGATCATCCACTCGACGATCCTCGCCCCCGACGGGCGCCGGATGTCGAAGAGCCTCGGCACGGGGATCGACCCGCTGGACATCATCGACCGGCACGGGGCCGACGCCACGCGCTACGGCCTGCTCAAGATGTCGTCGACGCAGGACGTCCGCTTCGCGGAGGGGGCGATCGAGGAGGGGCGGAAGCTCGCGAACAAGCTGTGGAACGTCGCGCGGCTCGTCCTCTCGCACGCGGACGAGGGGACGACGCCGGCGCCGCGGCCGCGCCACGTGGAGGAGCGGTGGATCCTGGGCCGGATCGACGCGGTGCGCGCGGAGGTCGAGGCGCACTGGGCGGCGTTCGAGTTCTCGCCGGCGGCGCAGGCCCTCTACCACCTCACCTTCGACGACTTCTGCGACTGGTACGCCGAGGCGATCAAGCCGCGGCTGCGCGAGGGCGACGCCGACGCCGTCGCGACGGCGCTCGCGGCGCTCGAGCGGCTGCTCGCGCTGCTCCACCCGGTGATGCCGCACGTCACCGAGGAGATCTGGAGCGCGCTGCCGGGGCGCGAGCGCCGGCTCATCGTCTCGCCGTGGCCCGAGGCCGACGACCGCTACGCGGCCGACGAGGGCGCGCTCTCGCGCGCGCAGGAGGCGGCGACGATGTTCCGACGCAGCGGCGTGGTGGTCGAGCTCGAGGGCGACGACCGGCGCCTCTTCGAGGCGGTCGTCCGCCCGGACCGCGTGAAGGTGAACGGCAACGCGGACGCGGAGCGCGAGCGGCTCCGCCGGGAGATCGCGCGGGCCGAGCGGATGCTCGCGAACGAGCGCTTCGTCGCGAACGCGCCGGCGGACGTCGTCGACGCGGAGCGCGGGAAGCTCGAGCGCTACCGGCGCGAGCTCGACGCGCTTGGCTAGCCCGGGCTCGGCCGTCGACTGGGTCGCGTCGCTGAGCCCGTGGCCCGCGGACTTCGGCCTCGACCGCATGCGCGCCCTCCTCGCCGAGCTCGGCGACCCGCAGCGCGCGTTCCGCTCGGTGCACGTGGTCGGCACGAACGGCAAGTCGACCGCGACGCGGACGGTGGAGGCGCACCTCCTGGCCGCCGGGCTCCGGACGGGCGCGTACCTCTCGCCGCACGTGAGGGGCTGGGGCGAGCGCATCCGGGTCGACGGCGAGGAGGCGGACGTCGAGGAGGCGCTCGCACGCGTCCGCCCGGCCGTGCAGGCGTTGGAGGCGACGCAGTTCGAGGCGCTCACGGCCGCGGCCTTCGCCGCCTTCGCCGAGGAGGGGGTCGAGGCGGCCGCCGTCGAGGCCGGGCTCGGAGGCCGGCTCGACGCGACGAACGTCGTCGACGCGCCGGTCGTGCTGCTCACGAACGTCTCGCTCGAGCACACGGAGGTCCTCGGCGACACGCGCGAGGCGATCGCGCGGGAGAAGCTCGCCGTCGCGCACGCGGCGCGCGTCGTGGTGCTCCCGGACCGCGAGTTCGCGGCGCTCGCTCCCCCGGAGGCGGAGGTGCTGCTCGGCGGGGCGCGTGAGGCCGCGGCCGCGTTCCTCGGCAGGGAGCCGGATGCGATCGAGGCACCGGTACTCCCCGGCCGGCTCGAGCGGCGTGGCGACGAGGTCCGGGACGGGGCGCACAACCCGGCGGGGGCGCGCTGGCTGGCCGACCGCCTCGCGGCCGAGCGGCCGTGGGTCGTCGTCGCGTCCGTGCTGCGCGACAAGGACGTCGACGGCATGCTCCGCGAGCTCGCGCGGCTCGGCGACGTGCTCGTGGCGACGGAGTCCGGGAGCACCCGCGTCCTCCCGGCCGACGAGCTCGCCGCCGCGGCCGCTGCACACTTCGGGACGGTCGCGACCGCACCGGACCCGCTCGAGGCGCTCGCGCTCGCACGCGAGCAGGGGCCGCGCGTCGTCGTGACGGGATCGCTCTACCTGCTCGCGGCCC
The DNA here is from genome assembly GCA_050262775.1 of Pseudomonadota bacterium. Taxonomy (GTDB): domain Bacteria; phylum Actinomycetota; class Thermoleophilia; order Gaiellales; family Gaiellaceae; genus DATHTC01. Next base: position 7,055 of record JBLNEO010000085.1, read on the forward strand.
TCGCGGAACAGGAGACCGGTGCGCGGTGACGAAGGTCGGCGAGCGTCTCAGTGTCTTCGCCTTCGCCATCTTCGTCGTCCTGGCGATCGTGGCGCTCGCATACGCCGCCGGGTACCTGATCGGAAAGCTGCTGCTATGACTCATCTCCCGCTCGCCGCGGACGACTCGACCTTCGGCACCGTGAACGACTTCTTCGACTCCGACACCTGGCTGCTCGTCCGGAACCTGACGCTCTTCTTCGTGGTCGTCTTCTGGGCCGCGACGGCGTACTGGGTGTACAAGGACGCGCGGAGGCGGATCGAGGACCCGTGGATGGTCGCGATGGCGACCGTGCTGGGGATCGTGCCGCCGTTCCTCGGCCCGATCATCTACATGTTCTTCCGCCCGCCGGAGTACCTGGAGGACGTGCGCGAGCGGGAGCTGGAGATCAAGGCGATGGAGGAGCGGCTCGTGCGGCGCGACCTCCACTGCCCCGTCTGCCGCGCCGAGGTGGAGGCGTCGTTCCTCGTGTGCCCCGTCTGCACGACGAAGCTCAAGCAGGCGTGCACGAACTGCAAGGCGCCGCTCGAGGCGCTCTGGCAGGTGTGCCCGTACTGCGAGACGCCGGTCGACACGCCGACCGGCATCCGCCTCGACTCGTGGGAGGCCGAGGCACAGCGGCCGCCGAACCAGGGGGCCGCTCCCGCTCCCCGGCGTGAGCGTCGCGGGTCGCAGTAGACTCCGGCGCCGCATGGCCGTCGAGCGCACCCTCGTCCTCCTCAAGCCCGACGCCGTCCGCCGCGGCATCTGCGGCGAGCTGATCGCGCGGTTCGAGCGCCGCGGCCTGACGGTGCGCGGCGCGCGCCTGCTGAAGCTCAACCGCCAGCTCGCGGCGCAGCACTACGCCGAGCACAAGGGCAAGCCGTTCTACGCCGACCTCGTCTCGTTCATCACCTCCGGACCGACGATGGCGCTCGCGCTGGAGGGCGAGTCGGCGGTGTCGGTCGTCCGCGCGATGATGGGCGCGACCAACCCGCTGGACTCGGCGCCCGGGACGATCCGCGGGGACTACGCCACCGAGCTCTCCTTCAACGTCGTGCACGGCTCGGACTCGAAGGCCAGCGCGAAGCGCGAGCTCGGGCTGTTCTTCCCCGATGGACTCGTCTGACCTCAGCGCGCACGCCGAACGCAACCGCGAGGTCTGGACCCGGGCGGCGGCGGAGTACGTCGCGGCGGCCGAGCGCGGCTGGGCCACCGACGAGATCTCCTGGGGCATCTACGGCGTCCGCGAGGCGGAGCTCGGCGCGCTCGCCGACGTCGAGCTCGAGGGGAGGGACGTCGTGGAGCTCGGCTGCGGCACGGCGTACTTCTCGGCGTGGTTCGCACGGCGCGGCGCCCGTCCCGTCGGCGTCGACGTCACGCCGGCACAGCTCGAGACGGCTCGGCGCCTCCAGCGCGAGCACGCGCTCGAGTTCCCGCTCGTCGAGGCGAGCGCCGAGGACGTGCCGCTCCCCGACGCGAGCTTCGACCTCGCGTTCTCCGAGTACGGCGCGTCGATCTGGGCCGACCCCTATCGGTGGATCCCGGAGGCGTCGCGCCTGCTCCGCCCCGGCGGCCGCCTCGTCTTCCTCAAGAACTCGATCCTCGCGATGCTCTGCATGCCGGACACCGGCCGGATCGACGAGGTGCTCAAGCGGCCCTATCGCGGGATGCACCGGTTCGAGTGGCCGGGGGAGGACGAGGGCATCGACTTCCACCTCGGGTTCGGCGACACCGTTCGGCTGCTGCGGGAGCAGGGATTCGCCCTCGAGGACTACGTCGAGGTCTACGCGCCGGAGGGCGCGACGACGCGCTACGACTGGTCCAACGACACGTGGGCGCGGCAGTGGCCGATCGAGGAGATCTGGAAGGCGCGGAAGGCCGCCTAGGTGTCACGGCCGCCGGCGCCGCCACTGCTCCTCGCCTCCACCTCGCCGCAGCGGACGGCGATCCTCCGCCAGCTCGGGCTTCCGCACGAGGTCGTCGCGCCGGACTACGTGGAGCACGACCCGCCCGAGGCGGACGCCGTCGAGCTCGTCCAGGACCACGCGCAGGGCAAGGCGCGATCCGTCGCGGCCGACGCGGGCGACCGCCCGGTGCTCGGCGTCGACACCGCCGTCGTGCTCGACGGGCGGCTGTACGCGAAGCCCGAGCACGAGGCCGACGCCGAGCGGATGCTCGAGGCGCTGGGCGGCCGCACCCACGTCGTCGTCTCGGGGCTCTGCCTGATCGCGCCCGGGTGGGAGGTCGTCGACGCGGACGTGACGCGCGTGACCTTCCGGCCCCTCACCGCCCGCGACCTCGCGGCGTACGTCGGGACGGGCGAGTGGGAGGGGCGCGCGGGCGGCTACGCGATCCAGGGCCGCGGCGCCGGCCTCGTCCGGCGCATCGACGGCGACTACCTGAACGTCGTCGGGCTGCCGGCGGCGCTGCTCGTCCGCCTGCTCGCCGAGCGCTTCCCGGGAACCTACGGCATCGGCTGATCGGCTAGGCTCGGCGACGTCCTATGGGAGTCTTCACCTCGCTGACCGGCTTCGGTGGCCGCGACATGGCCGTGGACCTCGGCACCGCGAACACGCTCGTCTACGTGCGCGGCCGCGGGATCGTGCTCTCGGAGCCCAGCGTCGTCGCCATCGACCAGCGCACCGGCGAGGTGCACGCGGTCGGGGTCGAGGCGAAGCGGATGCTCGGTCGCACGCCGGGGACGATCCAGGCGATCCGCCCGCTCAAGGACGGCGTGATCGCCGACTTCGACGTGACGGAGCAGATGCTCCGTCACTTCATCCAGAAGGTCCATCAGCACCGCTTCGCGCATCCCCGCGTCGTCGTCTGCGTCCCGTCGGGGGTGACCGGCGTCGAGAAGCGCGCGGTCGAGGAGGCGACGCTGTCCGCGGGCGCGCGCCAGGCGTACCTGATCGAGGAGCCGATGGCCGCCGCGATCGGCGCCGGGCCGCCGGTCGCCGAGCCGACGGGGAACATGATCGTCGACATCGGGGGCGGCACGACCGAGGTCGCCGTGATCTCCCTCGGCGGGATCGTCGTCTCGCAGTCGCTGCGCGTCGGCGGCGACGAGATGGACGAGGCGATCGTCAACCACATCAAGCGCGAGTACAAGCTCCTGATCGGCCAGCAGACGGCCGAGGAGGTGAAGCTCGAGATCGGCTCGGGCTACGACCTGAAGGAGGAGGTCCACGCCGAGGTCCGCGGGCGCGACATGCTCACCGGCCTCCCGAAGACCGTGATCCTCTCCTCGGAGGAGATCAGGCGCGCGCTCGACGAGCCGGTCTCGCAGATCGTCGACGCGATCAAGTCGACGCTCGACAAGACGCCGCCCGAGCTCGCCGCGGACATCATGGACCGCGGCATCGTGCTCGCCGGCGGCGGCGCGCTGCTGACGAACCTCGACGAGCGGCTGCGGCGCGAGACGCAGATGCCCGTCCACCTCGCGGAGTCGCCGCTGACCTGCGTCGCCGTCGGGTCGGGGCGGAGCCTCGAGGAGTTCGAGGCGATCCACCGCTCGGCGCGCGCACGGCCGCGCTCGCGCAACGGCCGCCGCTGACCCGGGCTAGTGCCCGTGGTGCGCGTGCGCCACGGCGTGGCCCTTCCCGCGCGCGATCAGCCACCGGTTGACCGGGAACGCCGCCACCCACGCGACGGCGAGGGCGAACGCGAGGGAGGCCCAGAAGAGCAGGTCGCCGAGGCCGGCGTCCATCGCCCCGGGGACGAGCAGCAGCACCGCGTTGTCCACGAGCTCCATCACGGCGATCGAGAACGTGTCCGCCGCGAGCGCGATCCCGAGCACCGCACCGAGCGCGAGGCCCGAGCGCAGCAGCGGCACGGCCGTGAACGAGTAGCCGAAGACGAAGGCGAGGACGATCGCCAGGGCGATCGACGCGGCGTTCCCCCAGCCCCACCACGTGGCGAGGATCATCCCCAGCACCTCGCCGACGGCGCACCCGGTGAGGCAGTGCGTGGTCGCGGAGGCGGCGAGACGGTTCAGCGAGGGTGCGGCATGCATGGTGTGCTCCATACCCGGGGAGGGTATCGAGGCGTGCTGGGTCCTGTCAACCCGCCCGGCATCTCGTCTACCCTGATGGCCCCGTGCCTCGGAACCGGACTGCCCGCCTGGCGGTGCTGGGCTCGTCGGTCCAGCGTGCCGCCGGAACCAGGTACCCCTCGCGCAGTTCCACCGCTCTGAAGCGGCGGATCGTCGTGGGGCTCCTCGTCGTGCTCTCGCTCGCGATGATCACGATCTCCTTCCGGGAGAAGCCGGGCGGGCCGCTGCACGACGTCCAGAGCGCTGGGGCGACGGCGCTGCGGCCGCTGCAGGTGGGGGCCGAGCGCGTCGTCCGCCCGTTCCGCGACGCGTACGGCTGGGCGGCGGGACTCCTCTCCGCGAAGAGCGACGTGGAGCGGCTGCGCGCGGAGAACGAGCGCCTCCGCCAGGAGGCCGTGCAGTACCGCAACGCGTACGCGGAGAACAAGACCCTGCGCGAGTTCCTCGACTTCAAGGCGCCGCCGTCGTACCCCGACGACTACGCCCCCGTGTACGCCGCGGTGATCGGCCATCCGCCGAGCCAGTTCGAGCAGCAGGTCGTGATCGCGGCCGGGGAGGGCGACGGGATCCACGTCGACGACCCGGTGATGACCGCCGACGGCCTCGTCGGGCGCATCACGAACGTCACGCCCGGGACGGCGCAGGTGACGCTGCTGACGGACGCGTCCACCCGGGTCTCGGCGCTCGACGTCAGCACCGGCGCCACGGGCCTCGTCGAGAACGGGCGCGCGGGCAGCGGCTCGCTCGTCCTCTCGCGGGTGGAGAAGCGCTACGAGGTCGCGGAGGGAGACGAGGTCGTGACCGCCGGCTCGCAGCGCGGTCAGCTCCCGTCCCTCTTCCCGCGGGGGATCTCGATCGGCCGGGTCACGTTCGTCGGCCAGAGCGACACCGACCTCTACAAGCGCGTCCAGGTGAAGCCGTGGGTCGACTTCGGCTCGCTCGACGCCGTGGTCGTGCTCGTGCCCAAGGGGCGCGCGCGGTGAGCGAGCTGCTCGACGCGCTGAAGATCGGCGGGCTCGTGCTCGTCGCGGCCGTCGTGCAGGTCGCCGTCCTGGGGGCGTGGTCCGTCGGCGGCGGGTCGCCGGACCTGCTCCTCGTCGTCGTCGTCGCGATCGCGCTCCTCCGCGGCACGCTCTCCGGTGCCGTCACCGGCTTCGTCGGCGGCCTCATCGCCGACACCGCGACGCTCGGGACGATGGGGCTCACCTCGTTGCTCCTCACCGGCGCCGGCTACTGGGCGGGGCGCTACGGCGAGACGACCGGCCGCGACCGCTCGCACGCGCCCGTCGTCTCGGTCGCGGTCGTGACCGTCCTCTACGCCCTCGGCGCGACCATCCTGCACGTCGTGCTCGGCGACGAGGTCGCGCTCGGGCGCGTCCTCGGCTCCGGCCTCTTCGCCGTCGTGCTCTTCAACGTCGCCCTCACCGTGCCGGTGTACGCGCTCTGCCGCCGCGTGCTCGGCCCGCCGCCGTCGCTCGAGCGCGCGCGGGAGGTGCGCCTCCTTGCCTGAGCAGCGGTCGCCGTCGCGGCGCTTCCTCCCGCCCGATCCGCGCGTCGCCGAGCCGCACCGCTTGACACCGGCGCTCGCGCTGCGGATCGGCATCCTCGGCACGGTCGTCCTCGGGGTCTTCGCCGTCCTCTTCCTGCGCCTGTGGGCGCTCCAGGTGCTGTCGGGCGACCGGTACCTCAACGCCGCGCAGAACAACCAGCTCCGGACCGTGCGGATCCAGGCGCCGCGCGGGCCCATCCTCGACCGGAACGGGCTGGTGATCGTCGACAACGCGGCGGGGAGCTCGGTCCAGCTGTGGCCGACCGACCTGCCGAAGGACCCCGACGAGCGGATGGCCGTGCTGCGCCGCCTGTCGAGGGTCGTCGACGTGCCGGTCCCGTGGATGCTCCGGCAGATCGCGAAGCGCGAGGGCGACCCGCTGACGCCGATCGTCGTCAAGCGCGGCGTCCACGACGACCACGTCTTCTACATCGAGGAGCGGCAGGACCGGTTTCCCGGCGTGCGCATCGCCGACAGCTACCTGCGGCGCTACCCCTACCAGGCGCTCGGCGCACAGGTGCTCGGGCACGTGGGCGAGGTGTCGGCGGAGCAGCTCGAGCGGACGACCGACACGAGCATCGCGCCCGGGGACGAGATCGGGCAGGCCGGGATCGAGTCGACCTACGACGACTTCCTTCGCGGCCGGGCCGGCACCGCGCGGCTGCGCGTCGACTCCCTCGGGCGGCCGCGGGGCGGCATCGTGCCCTCGCAGGAGCCCTCGCCGGGGTACGCGCTGCGCCTCACGATCGACGTGCGGTTGCAGCAGGCCGCCGAGCGCGCGCTCCGCTACGGGATCGAGCAGGCGCACGCGACGGACGAGTGGTACGCGGACGGCGGCGCGATCGTGGCGATGGACCCCCGCAACGGGCAGATCCTCGCGCTCGCGTCGAACCCCACGTTCAAGCCGAGCCTCTTCGTCGGTCGCGTCGAGACGAAGAAGCTCGCCGCCGCGGGGCTGACGAACGCGACCGCGGCCGCGAAGAACTACCCGGCGCTCGACCGCGCGCTCGCCGGGCAGTACCCGCCCGGGTCGACGTGGAAGCCGGTGACGGCGCTCGCGGCGATGGAGGCGCACCTCTTCGAGCCGTACTCGACGCTCCCGTGCACCCCGAGCTACACCTACCACGGCGAGAACGGCGTCGACTACGAGTTCTCGAACTGGACGAGCGCGTTCGACATCGGGATGACGCTGCCGCAGGCGCTCGAGGCCTCGTGCAACACGTACTTCTACGAGCTCGGCCGGCGCTTCTACGAGCTGCCGCCCGAGCAGGGCCACCCGTTCCAGACGACGGCGCGGCGCTTCGGCTTCGGCGAGCCGTCCGGGCTCGACATCGGCGGCGAGGCGGCGGGTCTCCTGCCGACGCCGGAGTGGCGCAAGCGGACGTACAAGAACGCGATCGACAAGCTCTGGAAGCCGGGCGACTCGATCCAGCTCGCGATCGGGCAGAAGGACCTGCTCGTGACGCCGATCCAGATGGCGCGCTTCTACGCCCTCCTCGCCAACGGCGGCCGGCTCGTGACGCCGCGGATCGCGCTCCGCGCCGAGCGCTCCGGCGAGGGCGGGGCGGCCGCCGACGTCGTGCAGACGTTCACGCCGCCGGCGCCCCAGCCCGTCGGCGTCGACCCGGCGGCGCTCGAGGTCGTCCGTCAGGGCCTCTTCGCCGCCACCCACGGCGTCAACGGGACGTCGACCGGCGTCTTCGGCTCCTTCCCGGTCGAGATCGCGGGCAAGACGGGGACGGCGCAGAAGGTCGTCGACGGCGTCGTCCGCGACCAGTCCTGGTGGTGCGGCTTCGGCCCGTACGACGACCCGACGATCGTCGTCTGCGCGCTGATCGAGAACGGCGGCCACGGCGGCTCGGCGGCCGCCCCGGCGGCGCTGAAGGTCTTCGAGCAGTACTTCCACCGCGCCGCGGCCGAGATCCACGCGACGCAGAGCGACTGATGGACTCCGTCACCGCCCCCAGACCGCTGCCCGCCCGCTTTCGCCGTGCCGAGCGCGCGGCCGCCGCGACCTCGTTCGTCCGCAGTCTCGACTGGCTGCTGCTCGGCACGGTCGCCGGGCTCGTCGCGTACGGGCTGTGGGCGATCGGCGGGATCACGAAGCACGACGTGGCGGGCAACGAGCAGTACTACCTCGTGCGGCAAGGGGTCTACGCCGTCGCGGGTCTCGTCGGCCTCGTCGCCGCGGTCCTGATCCCGACCGACCGCCTGCGCGTGCACCGACGCGGCCTCTACGCGCTCCTCATCGCGCTCCTCGTGCTCGTGCTCCTCGCGGCCGAGTTCACGCGCGGGTCGAAGCGGTGGATCGACGTCGGGTTCTTCCAGTTCCAGCCGTCCGAGTTCGGGAAGGTGCTGTTCGTGCTCGTCCTCGCCGGGGCGGTCGCGGACGCCGGCAAGGAGATCGCGGCGTGGCGGACGGTGATGCGCGTGCTCGGCCTCGCGGCGGTGCCGGTCGCGCTCGTCTTCCTCCAGCCGGACCTCGGGACGGCGCTCGTCTACTGCGCGGCGACGGCGGCGATCCTCTTCATCGGCGGCACGCGCTGGCGCCACCTGTTCGTCCTGGGTGCCGTCGCGACGCTCGCGGCCGTCTCGCTCCTCTGGGCGCTGCCGGCGGCCGGCGTCGAGGTGCTCAAGCCGTACCAGACGGAACGCCTCACGGCGTTCGCCGACCCCACCCACGACCCGAGCGGCGCCGGGTACAACGTCAACCAGTCGGTGACGGCGGTGGGCGCGGGCGGCCTGCGCGGCCGCGGCGTCGAGGGCGCGACGCAGACGAACCTCGACTACCTCCCGGAGCACGCGACCGACTTCGTGTTCGCCTCGCTGGCGGAGCAGCGCGGGTTCTTCGGCGCGTCGGGCCTGCTGCTGCTCTACCTGCTGCTCCTCTGGCGCGGGATCCGGATCGTGTCGCTCGCGCGCGACGCGTTCGCGATGCTCGTCGCGGCCGGGATCGTGTTCGCGATCCTCTTCCAGATCTTCGTCAACGTCGGCATGACGATGGGGATCGCGCCCGTCACGGGCATCCCGCTGCCCTTCGTCTCGGTCGGCGGATCGTCGATGATCACGAACCTGATCGCGATGGGGCTCCTGCTCGGGATTCACGCGCGCGGCCGCTCGGCGGCGCGCCGGTAGTGGCGCCGAAGCTGCGACCGGCCGCGGTCATCGCGGTCCTGCGCGAGCTCTCGGCCGCCGGAGACCCCGGCCACGTCGCCGTCTCGGGGCCCGACGTGCTCGCCGACACGCTGCGGAAGGAGCTTGCCCGCGGCGGCGACGCGTCGGCCGTCCGCCGGGGCTCGCACGAGGGGGCGGCCGTGCTCGTCCACGTGCTCGCCGCGGCGCCGACGGAGGCCGACGAGCGCGTCCTGAAGGCCGCGCACCGCGCGCGCGTGCCGATCGTCGTCGTCCTCGCCGGCCCCGGGATCGACGACCGGATCCCGTACGTGCTCGCGACCGACGTGGTGCCGACGCCGGCCGGCAGCGGGTTCGACGTCGACCGGCTCGCGCATCTCCTCGCCGTGAAGCTGGGCGAGGAGGCGACGCCGATCGCCGCGCGGCTGCCCGTCCTGCGCGGCCCGGTGCTGTCGCACCTGGTCGAGCGCTTCGCACGCCGGAACGGCCTCGTCGGCGCCGTCGTCTTCGTCCCGGGCGCCGATCTCCCGGTGATGACGCTCAACCAGATCCGGATGGTGCTCCGGATCGCGCACGCGCACGGGATCGACGTCGGGCAGGAGCGGATCCCCGAGGTGCTCGCCACGGTCGGCTCCGGGTTCGCGCTGCGCGCCGTGGCGCGGCAGGCGCTCGCGCTCGTCCCGGTCGGCGGCTGGGCGGTGAAGGGTGCGGTCGGCTATGCGGGGACGCGCGCGATCGGCGAGGCGGCGCGTCGCTACTTCGGCGAGCTCGCCGAGCGCAGCGACGGGTCCGTCCGGTCCGGGTCCTAGGCTTCGGCGCACCACGACCGGAGGTGCCGAGGGATGCGGGACCCACGCGAGGCCGAAGAGCTGCTGCTGATCGAGGAGGCGGATGCCTGGTTCGAGTACCTGGAGGCGACGCGCGGGCAGACGGAGACACGGTACGTCGAGCTCGAGCCGTGGGCGTGGAGCCGCCTCAACCAGCGACTCCGCGCGATCCGCGCCCGCCGTGCGCGGCTCCGGCCGGCGGCGGCGTAGCGCTCCGGACGCACTGCTACCCTGCGGATCGAGGATGACCTTCCTCGACCACATCATCTGCAGCGCGCTGACGTGCCCGCCCCGCGGGCTCGACGTCGTGCGCGCGCACGACAAGGAGTTTCCCTTTGCGTTGGTTCCGACGAAAGCAGCAGCAGCAGGCGGAGCAGGCGCCGGTTCCGGCAGCCGCTCCCGCACCCACCATCGAGGCGCCGAAGCCGCAGGAGGCCCGGCCGGGCGCTGAGACGCCCGACGCCGAGGCTGCGCCGAAGCGCCGTCGCCGCGGCTCGCGTGGCGGCCGCAACCGCAAGAAGAGCACGGCCGGCACGACCGCGGAGGGCGCGGCCGCTGCCGAGGCGCCGGCCGCGGCGACGAAGACCGCGGAGAAGCCGAAGGCCGAGCGCAAGAGCTCGCGCGGCGGCGACGGCGCGCGCAGCCAGAACCAGGAGCGCCGGAGCTCGCGGAGCAGCGGTCGCCAGACGCGCCGGCGCGTCGCCCCGAAGCGCGCCCCGCTCCCGCAGGCGAAGCGCGAGCTCCTGATCTCCGTCGACGTCTCCGAGCAGCGCGTCGCCGTGCTCGAGGACGGGGTCGTCGCGGAGGTCTACCTCGAGCGGCCCGAGAAGCGCTCGATCGCCGGGAACATCTACCTCGGCACGGTCGACAACGTGCTGCCGGGGATGGAGGCCGCCTTCATCGAGATCGGCCTCGAGAAGAACGGGTTCCTCTACGTCGACGAGATCGTCGTTCCCGAGCTCGAGGGGAAGGCGCGCCACGGCAAGCGCATCCAGGACCTGATCCAGCGCGGCCAGACGCTCCTCGTCCAGGCGGTGAAGGACCCGATGAAGACGAAGGGCGCGCGGCTCACGACCGAGATCTCGCTGCCCGGGCGCTTCGTCGTCTACGTGCCCTCGGGCGAGGGGCTCGGCGTGTCCCGCCGCCTCCCCGACGAGGAGCGTGCGCGGCTCAAGGACATCCTCAAGCGGCTGGACGTGAAGGAGGGCGGCGTGATCGTGCGCACCGCCGCCGAGGGCGCGTCGCCCGAGGACATCGAGCGGGACCTCGACTTCCTCCAGCGTCTCTGGGCGACGATCCAGGAGCGCGCGAAGAAGGCGAAGGCGCCCGAGCTCGTGTACCAGGAGGCCGAGCTGCCGCTCCGCGTCGTCCGCGACCTCTTCACCGGCGACTTCGAGCGCGCCGTCGTCGACCACGAGCGCACGCACAAGCGGATCGTCGGCTACCTGAAGAAGACCTCGCCGCACATGGTCGAGCGGGTCGAGCGCTACAAGGAGAAGGAGCGGCTGTTCGAGGCCGCCGGTGTCGACCGCGAGATCCGCTCGACGCTCTCGCGCCGCGTCGACCTGCCGTCGGGCGGCTACCTCATCTTCGACTACGCCGAGGCGTTCACCGTCATCGACGTCAACACGGGCCGCTTCGTCGGCTCCCGCTCGAAGACGTCGGGCGCGCGGCTCGAGGACACGATCACGAAGAACAACCTCGAGGCCGTCAAGGAGGTCGTGCGCCAGCTGCGCCTGCGCGACATCGGCGGGATCATCGTCATCGACTTCATCGACATGGCGAACCCGAAGAACCGGGCGCAGGTCGAGGAGGCGCTGCGCACGGAGCTCGAACGCGACCGGACGAAGACGTACGTCGTCGAGATCTCGCCGCTCGGGCTCGTCGAGATGACGCGCCAGAACGTGACGGACGGGCCGCGCGAGATCATCACCAGGAAGTGCCCCACGTGCGAGGGCGACGGCGTCGTCGTCTCGGAGATCTCGCACGCGGTCGACGTGGAGCGGAAGCTCCGGCAGCTCGTCGCGCCGGGCTCGCGCGTCCAGGCGTACGCCGTGGAGGTGCACCCGAAGATCGCGTCGACGCTCGTCGGGGCCGGCGGCGCGCGCCTCGCGGCGCTCGAGGAGCAGACGCGGCGGCGGTTCTTCCTGCGCGGCGCCGAGGGCAACGGCCACGTCCACCTCGACCACTTCGTCGTCCTCGGCGAGGGCAAGACGGCCGACCTGGCGCCGGCGGCGCCCGTGTCGGAGGGGCAGGAGCTCGAGCTCAAGCTCATGGAGGTCGCGCGCTGGGATCCGTCGTCGGCCACCGGGAAGGTCGACGGCTACGAGGTCGTCGTCGCCGACGCGGCGAAGCTCGTCGGCAAGCGCGTGAAGGCCACGGTCGGGCGCGTGCTCGACGGCACGGGGTACGCGGTGCTGGTCGGCGCGGAGCGCGGTGCGGAGCCGGTCACGGCCGAGGGCGAGGCGGAGAAGCCGACGCGCGCGCGGCGCTCGAAGTTCGCCGACGAGCCGGCCGCTGAGGCGCCGCTCGGGGGCGTCGTCGCGGCCGAGGCCGAGGCCGAGGAGGCGGAGGAGGTCGAGGCCGAGCCGCTGAGCGCGGAAGCCGCCGCCACCGAGGAGCGCCGGGAGCGCACGCGCACGCGCCGCGGCTCGCGGGGCGGGCGCCGTCGGAAGAAGAAGCCGGCGGAGGGCGCTGTCGCCGACGGCGAGGCGACGCCCGAGGGCGAGCCGGGTGCCGACGCCGAGGTCGCGGCGGAGGAGGCTCGCGCCGTCGAGGAGGAGTCGCCGCGCCCCGACGACGGCGCGCCCGCGGCACGTCCGCGCCGCGCGAGGATCCACGTGCCCGAGGCGGCGACGGATGAGGTGGAGGGCGTCGTGGAGCAGCGGGAGGCGGCAGGCGAGGGCGACGCCGCCGAGCCTGCGACCGCCCCCGAGGCCGACGCCGGTGAGGACGGGGCCGCGCCGAAGAAGAAGCGCACGCGCCGCGGTTCGCGCGGCGGCAAGCGGCGGAAGAAGCCCGCGTCCGCGGTCGACGGCGACGGCGACGAGCCGACCGGCGAGGCGGACGACGACGGAGAGGCCGAGGGGGAGACGGAGCCCGATGCCGTCGCCGAGCCGACGCCGGAGGCAGAGCCGGCGCCCGAGGCAGAGCCGGACGACGCCGCGGTCTCGCGCAACGGCGACGCCGACGAGGAGTGGGGGTACGTCCCGATGTCGCAGTGGCGCGACTGGGAGAGCGACCGCTAGCCGCAGCTCCTGCGCTACACTGCTGTCCGCTCGCGGGCGTCCTGCCCGCGTTTCCTCGCTCAGAGATGCCTTACGCGATCATCACCGTCGGCGGTAAGCAGTACCGCGTCCAGGAGGGCCAGACCCTCCTCGTCGACCGCGTCAAGGGCGACGAGGGCGCGACCTTCGAGCCGCCCGTCCTCTTCGTCGGCGGCGACGGGCAGGCCGACCTGACGCCGTCGGCCACCGTCACGGCGCGCGTCGTCGGGCACGTCCTGGGCGAGAAGATCCGGATCGGCAAGTACAAGCCGAAGTCGGGCTACAAGAAGCACACCGGCTACCGCAGCCGCCTGTCGCGGATCGCGATCGAGTCGATCGGCGCCGAGCGTGCGAAGGCGCGCGCCGCGGCGAAGCCCAAGCCGAAGTCGGAGGCCGCGCCCGCCGAGGCGTCGGCGCCCGAGAGCGCGCCGACGGGCTACGAGGGGCTGAAGGTCGCGGAGGTCGCGGACTGGACGAAGGGGCGCCACCTCCCGACGCTCGAGGCGGCGCTCGCGTACGAACGGGAGCACGGCGCGCGCAAGGGCGCCATCGCCGCGCTCGAGGCTGCGATCGCGAAGCGGACGGAGGGAGACTCCTAATGGCACACAAGAAGGGCCTCGGCTCCTCGCGGAACGGGCGCGATTCGAATCCGAAGATGCTCGGCGTGAAGATCTTCGCCGGCCAGGACGTGAAGGCCGGGATGATCATCGTCCGCCAGCGCGGGACGAAGTTCCGCCCCGGCAACGGCACGGGCCTCGGTCGCGACGACACGATCTTCGCCACGCGCGAGGGGCGCGTCGCGTTCCGGACGAGCGGCGAGCGCCGCTTCGTCGACATCGTCTAGCCCGGGCGCCTCGCGGTGTTCCACGACCGCGCGACGATCCGCGTGGTCGCCGGCCGCGGCGGCGACGGCGCGCTGAGCTTCCGGCGCGAGAAGTTCGTCCCCAAGGGCGGCCCCGACGGCGGCGACGGCGGCGCGGGCGGCGACGTCGTGCTCGTCGCCGATCCCGACCTGCGCGACCTCTCCGCGTTCCGCGCCCACGCGACGTACCGCGCGGAGCGGGGCGGCAACGGCGGCGGGAACCGCCGCCACGGGGCGAACGGCGCGGACGTCGAGCTCACGGTTCCCGTCGGCACGCAGGTGTGGGCGGCCGACGGGGACGAGCTCCTCGTCGACCTCGCCGCGCCCGGCGCGCGGGTCGTGCTCGCGCGCGGCGGCGAGGCCGGCCGGGGCAACGCCCGCTTCGCCTCCGCCACGCGGCAGACGCCGCGCTTCGCCGAGACGGGGCTGCCCGGCGAGGAGGCCGAGATCGAGCTGCGGCTGAAGCTGATGGCGGACGCCGCGCTCGTCGGCCTGCCGAACGCGGGGAAGTCGTCGCTCCTCCGGCGCATCTCGAACGCGACGCCGAAGGTGGCCGCCTACCCGTTCACGACGCTGCAACCCGTGCTGGGCACGGTCGACTCGCCGCGGCGCGACCGTCAGCTGACGGTCGCGGACGTGCCCGGGCTGATCGAGGGCGCGAGCGAGGGCGTCGGCCTCGGTCACGAGTTCCTCGCACACCTCGAGCGCGCGCGCCTCCTCGTGCACGTGATCGACGCGGCGGAGGGCGAACCGGAGGAGCGGTTCCGCCTCATCGATCGCGAGCTCGCGCTCTACGGCGCGGGGCTCGAGCTCCGGCGCCAGATCGTCGTGCTCAACAAGGTCGACCTGACGCCCGAGCCGCCGCCGTTCGCGCTCCAGGACGACCGCATCCTGCGTGTGCTGCACACGTCGACGGCGACCGGCGTCGGCATCGACGCGCTGCGCGCGTCGCTCTTCGAGCTGTGCCCCGAGGCGCTGCCGCCCCCCGTCGCGCCGCAGGAGGAGCTGGCCGACTTCCTCGTCTACCGGCCGGCGCCGCCGCCGCGCCGCGCCTACCGCGTGCTCCGCACCGAGCGTGGCTTCCGGGTGGCCGGAACGCCGCCGACCGACCCGGACGAGCTCGAGGCGGCGCTGCGCGCGGCGGGCGTCCGCCGGGGCCAGGAGGTCGAGGTCGGCGACGAGGTGCTCGAGTGGGAGTGACGGGGCTCTTCGGCGGCGCCTTCGACCCGCCGCACAACGGCCACGTCGAGCTCGCGCGCACGGCGCTCGACCGCTTCGACCTCGAGCGGCTCGTCGTCATCCCGACGGGCGTCGCGCCCCACAAGCGGATCGAGACGCCGGCCGAGACGCGCTGCCGCCTCGCGTCCGCGGCCTTCGGGGAGCTGCCGCGGACGGAGGTGTCCCGGTGGGAGCTCGATCGCGGCGAGCCGTCGTACACGCTCGAGACGACGCGCTGGGCGCGGGAGCGCTACGGGGAGCTCCTGTTCCTCGTCGGCGCCGATCAGTTCGCGAAGCTCGACACGTGGTACCGGCCGGACGAGGTGCTCGAGGTGGCGCGCCTCGCGGTCGCCACGCGACCGGGGTTCCCGCATGAGGCGCTCGACCACGTCTGCGCGACCCTCCGCGACCCGGCGCGCGTCACGTTCTTCGAGATCCCGCGCTGGCCGGTCTCGTCGACCGAGATCCGCGACCGTGTCCGCCGCGGCGAGCCGATCGACGACGTCGTGCCGCCGGCCGTCGCCCGTCTCATCGACGAGCTGGGCCTGTACGCCGGGGACTGACGTCCGCCGAACCGGGCTACACTGGGGCCGTCGAATGGAGCCGAGCACCCTCTGACCACGCTCGATCAGGCGCGCCGCGTCGCTGCGCTGGCGCAGGAGAAGCTCGCGGAGGACGTGGTGATCCTCGACATGCGGCCCGTGTGCTCGTACACGGACTTCTTCGTCGTCGCCACCGGGCGGAACCCGCGGCAGGCGAAGGCGATCTACGACGAGGTGCGCGAGAGGCTGAAGGCCGAGGAGCGGCTCGTCCCGCAGCACGTCGAGGGCGAGCGGGAAGCGACGTGGATCGTCGCCGACTACCTCGATCTCGTCCTGCACGTCTTCACCCCCGAGGCGCGGCGCTTCTACCGCCTCGAGGACCTGTGGGGCGACGTACCGGCGATCCAGCCGGACGCCGCGGCCGCGGGCTAGCGCGGCCCCGCCCAGAGGGAGCTACAATCCGCTCGACCTGGGGCCATAGCTCAGCTGGGAGAGCGTCTGGCTGGCAGCCAGAAGGTCGCCGGTTCGAGCCCGGCTGGCTCCACCTCGAACCCCCGCGCGCGGGGGTTCGTCGCGTCTAGGGGACGGCCGGCGGCTCGCCGGCGTACTGCTCCGCGTCCGCCGGTCGGGCGACGATCAGGACGCCCTGGTCGACGTCGACGACCTCGACGGACTCGCCGACGTCGATCGGCGTCCCGTCCCAGCTGCGGGCGACGTACCGCGCGCCGCGCACCTCGGCCTCGCCGTCCTGCTCGGGCGTGATCGAGACGGTGACGGTGCCGAGCTCGCCGACGAGGCTCCGGTTCGCGACGGCGGGCGGCTCGGGTCGTGCCGGTGGCGGTTGCACGGACGGCGCGGGCTCCGTCGCGACCGGCTCCGGCGCGACCGGGCCGTCGTCGACGACCGGCTGGCCGGCACCGGCGACCTCGGCCGGCGTCGCTCCCTTCGGGCAGCCGTTCCGCGGCCGGGCGTCCGCCGCGCTCGCCGCGAACTGGTACCGACCGCACCAGCGCTTCCAGCCCACGCTGTCCGCCGGCACGGCCCAGTCGGCCGCCGGCGATCGCTCGAGCGCGGGCGCCATGAAACGCTGCCAGATCGTCGCGGGGAAGGTGCCGCCGGTCACGCGGATTCCGTGGACGTTCGTCATCGGCGTCGGCTTCCCCGGGAACCCGACCCAGACCACGGTCGCGAGCTGCGGCGTGTAGCCGGCGAACCAGGCGTCGCCGTGGTTCTCCGTCGTGCCGGTCTTCCCGGCCGCCGGACGGCCGATCGCGGCCCCGGTGCCGGTCCCCGCCTCGATGTTCCGCTCGAGCACGCGGGTCGCCTCGAACGCCGCGCGGGCGGGCAGGACGCGCTTCCGCTTCGGCTTTCCCCAGTCGGTGTCGACGGTGCCGTCCGCGAGCACGACCCTGCGCACGACGATCGGCTCCGAGCGGACGCCTCCCGAGGCGAGCGTGGCGTACGCGACCGCGAGCTCGAGCGGCGACACGGCCCCGGCGCCGAGGCCGATCGCCGGCACCTCCGGGAGCGCCGTCTCGATCCCCATCGCGTGCGCGAGGGCGGCGACGCGCCCGGGGCCGACGTCGAGCGTGAGGCGCGCGTAGGCGGTGTTGTCGGACTCGAGCGTCTCGGCCGCCAGCCCCGCGCGACCGAGGTAGGTGCCGTCGTACGTGGTCACCCGCCAGGGCTTGCCGCCGGAGTCGGGGCCCTCGAACGGGGCGGAGAGGTACTTCGTCGACCACGGGTTGATCCCGCGCCGGATCGCCTCCGCGAGCACGAAGGTCTTGAAGGTCGAGCCGGGCTGCCGCTTGCCGTCGACGGCGAGGTTGAAGGCCGTCCGGCGGCCCGGCACGACCGATGCGAGCGCCCGCACCGATCCGTCCCTCGGGTCGATCGACACGAGCGCGGCCGCGGGATCGCCGCGCCGGTCGAGCGTCCGCAGCACCGCCTGCCGCGCGAGCCGCTGCATCCGCGCGTCGATCGTCGTGTAGACCTTGAGCCCGCCGTCGCGCAGCACCTCCGTCCCGTACTGCTTCGTCAGCCGCTCCGCGATGAAGCTCGCGAGGTACGGGTCGCGCTGGCGGCCGTAGGCGGGCGACGGCGCGAGCGCGAGGCGCTCGCGGCGCGCGCGGTCGGCCTGCGCCTGCGTGATCGCGCCCGTGTCGACCATTGCCGCGAGCACCTCGTCGCGCCGCGTCCGCGCGCCGTCGGGGTTCGAGAGCGGATCGAGCCGCGACGGCGACTGCGGGAGGCCGGCGAGGAGCGCCGCCTGCGCGATCGTCAGCTTCGCGGCCGGTTTCGAGTAGTACGTCCGCGCCGCAGCCTCGGCGCCGTACGCGCGGTTGCCGAAGTAGACGCGGTTCAGGTACGCGTCGAGGATCCGCTCCTTCGACCACTCGCGCTCGAGCGCGGTCGCGAGGCACCCCTCCGTGAGCTTGCGTCCGAGCGACTGCTCGTTCCCGAGGTACAGGTTCCGCGCGAGCTGCTGCGTGATCGTCGAGCCGCCCTGGACGACGGTGCCCTGCTCCGTGTTCGCGACGAGCGCCCGCAGCGTCCCGCGGTAGTCGATCCCGTCGTGCTCGTAGAAGCGGCGGTCCTCGATCGCGACGATCGCCTTCTGGAGCCACGGCGAGATCTGGTCGAGCGCGACCGGGCGGTTCTCGTGCTCCGGCGCGATCGTCGCGAGGAGCGCGCCGTCGCGGCCGTAGACGAGGGTGCTCCTGCCGAGCTCGCGGGCGAGCGACGCCTCGGGGTCGCAGGAGACGAAGAAGAACGGCCCGCGCGCCGTGACGAGCGCGGCGAGCACGCCGACCGCGACGAGCAGCCCCGTCAGCGTCGCGGCGAGGATCGGCCGGCGCCGCGCCCACGCGCGCACGCCGCTCTCGCGATGTCGTCTCCCGTCCACCACCTCGACAACGTCCGGACACCCCGGACGGGTGCGGGGTGCGCTAGGCGGCCCGGTGGAGCGCGCCGATCTCGCGGCGCATCGCCAGGCGCTCGAGCCCGGCGGACTCGAGCTGGCGCACCCGTTCACGCGTGATCCCGAGCTCCCGGCCGATCGCCTCCAGCGACATCGGGTCCTGGTCGTCGTCGAGCCCGTAGCGGAGGGTCAGCACCCGCCGTTCGCGGTCCGGGAGCTCCGCGAGCGCGCGGTGGAGCACGTCGTGCTCGAAGCTGACCGTGACCTCTTCCTCCGGCGAGGCGTCCGTGCCGGCGAACAGGTCGCCGAGCGACGCGCCGCCCTCGTCGCCGACCGGCCGGTCGAGGCTCGTGACCGCCCGCGCCGCGGCGCGCACCTCCTTGACGTGCTTCGGCGACACCTTCGACCGCTTCGAGATCTCCGCGTCGGTCGGCGCCCGTCCGAGCTCGGCCGTCAGCTCGCGCTCCGCGCGCGCGATCTTCGTCTCGCGCTCCGCGATGTGGACCGGGATCCGGATCGTGCGGGACTTGTTGGCGACGCCGCGCTGGACGGCCTGCCGGATCCACCACGTGGCGTACGTGGAGAACTTGAAGCCCTTCCGCCAGTCGAACTTCTCGACGGCGCGGATGAGCCCGATGATCCCCTCCTGGATCAGGTCGAGCAGCGACAGGCCGTGCCCCTGGTACCGCTTGGCGATCGACACCACGAGACGCAGGTTGGAGTTGATCATGCGCTCCTTCGCCGCCCTGTCGCCCCGCTCGATCGCCTTCGCCAGCTCGACCTCCTCGGCGGCCGTCAGGAGCGGCCACCGCGCGGCCTCGTTGAGGAAGAGCTGCAGGGCGTCCGTCGTCGCGACCGCGAGGTCGTGGTTCACGTACGACGGCGCCTCGTCGACCTCGAGGCGGCCGCAGTCGTCGGTCAGCTCGATGCCGCGCTCCTCCAGCTGGGCGTAGAGGCCCTCGAGCTCCTCGTCCTCGAGCTCGGCCTCGTTCAGCAGCTCGACGAGCTGCGAGAGGTTCAGGCATCCCTGCTCCTCGCCGTGCGCGAGGAGCGTCGTGACGTCGATGCTCATGGCGACCGCGTTTCCCGAGGGCACCCGACGGCTAACCTCGCCTATCGGGCACCGTCGTCTACACTCGCTCCCTTGAACGAGACGCTCTTCGAGGTCCTGTTCATGATGGTGATCCTCAAGATCCCCATCGTCTACCTCTGCGGGGTCGTCTGGTACGCCTGTCGTGCGGAGCAGCCGCCGCCCCAGGCCGTCTCGACACGGGTCGAGGAGCCCGAGCCGGAGCCGCGGACGCCGTGGGAGCTGCGCCGTGCCCTGCGCCGCCGCCGGCCGCGCCCCGGTCCGCACGGCGGCCCGCTGCGCCGCTCGCTCCGGCGCGAGGCCACCGCGCGCGGTAGGGTCGGGCCGTGACCAGCTCCGCCGAGCCCGTGCGCCGCGAAGGCGCACGCGAGTCCGTCGCCGGCTTCCTCGCCGCGCTCGCGATCTTCATGTCGCTGATCGCGCTCGCCGAGCGGCCCGCCCGGATCGCACCGGTCGCGATCCTCGTCGCGCTCGTCTCCGTGGGGATGGCGCAGGGGCGCTCGCGGAAGCTCGCCGCCGCCGCGCTCGTCGCCGCCGGCCTCGGCTGGCTGCTCGGGATGACGATCGCGATCGCGACCGACCGTCCGATCCTCTAGCGGCCCTGCTACAAAGGACGCTATGAGTCGCCCTGAGGTCGACGGCCTCAACGCGGGATTCGCGCAGGCCGTCCTCGACGAGTACCTCGAGAACCCGGACGCCGTTCCGGCCGAGTGGCGCGCGCTCTTCGAGTCGGACGCCTCGGCCGACCTGCTGACGGCACTGCCGGGGCTCGCGCGCCTGCTCGAGACCCGGAACGGCGGCAACGGCGGCCACGCCGTCGCCGAGGCGCCCGTCGCGCCCGCGGCTCCGGCGCCCGTGGCCGCGCCCGCCCCGCCTCCGACCGTCGCGCCGGCCGTCGACGAGGAGCTGCTCGGCGGCGTCGCCGCCGCGATGGCGCTCGTGAAGGCGTTCCGCACCCACGGCCACCTCGCGGCCCGCCTCGACCCGCTCGGTTCCGAGCCGCCGGGCGACCCCGCGCTCGAACCGCACCGGATGCGCCCGCCCCTCACCCCGGAGCTCCAGGCGCGCATCCCCGCCGACATCCTGCGGGTCGCGGCAGAGGGCGAGACGCTCGCCGACATCCTTCCGAAGCTCCGCGAGACCTACTGCGGGACGATGGCGTACGAGGTCGAGCACATCTCCGACCACGAGCAGCGCGTGTGGCTGCGCCAGGCGATCGAGTCGGGGCGCTACCGCCGGCCGCTGACGCAGGAGGAGCAGGTGCGCCTGCTCGGGCGGCTGAGCGAGGTCGAGGCCCTGGAGACGTACCTCCGCAAGACGTTCCTCGGCCAGAAGCAGTTCTCGGTCGAGGGGCTCGACGTGCTCGTGCCGATGCTCGACGAGGCGATCGAGCTCGGGGCCGACGACGGCGCGCACGAGGTCGTGCTCGGGATGGCGCACCGCGGCCGGCTCAACGTGATCGCGCACACCCTCGGCCGTCCGTACGAGGTCGTCCTGCGCGAGTTCGAGGGCGAGCGGACGATCGACGCGGTCGCGGCCGATCCCGAGGGCGGCACCGGCGACGTGAAGTACCACCTCGGTGCGCGCGCGACGCGCAGGACGCGCGCGGGGGAGATCACCGTGACGCTCGTCTCGAACCCGAGCCACCTCGAGGCGGTCGACCCCGTGGTGGAAGGATGGGCGCGGGCGCAGCAGACCGACCGTGCGAGCCGCGAGGGCGTGCACCGGCCCGAGGTGTCGCTGCCCGTCCTCCTCCACGGCGACGCAGCCTTCTCGGGCCAGGGCGTGGTGGCGGAGACGCTCAATCTCGACGGCCTCGTCGGCTACTCGACCGGCGGCACCCTCCACGTGATCACGAACAACCAGGTCGGGTTCACGACCGACCCCGTCGAGGGCCGTTCGACGCGCTACGCCTCCGACCTCGCGAAGGGCTACGACGTGCCGATCGTGCACGTCAACGCGGACGACGCGGAGGCCGCCGTCGCCGCGACGCGCCTGGCGCTCGCCTTCCGGCGCCGGTTCGGCGTCGACGTCGTCATCGACGTCGTCGGGTACCGGCGCCACGGCCACAACGAGCAGGACGAGCCCGCGTACACCCAACCGCTGATGGCCCAGCGGATCGCGGAGCATCCGTCGGTGCGGCAGCAGTTCGCGGAGCGCCTCGTCGCCGAGGGCGTGCTCACCGCGGAGGACGCCGACGCGCTGATGCAGCGCGCGTGGGACTCGATCAAGGCGTCCCACGAGCAGCTGAAGCGAAGCTTCGGCGCACAGATCCCGGCCAAGCACCGCGGCGACCGCACGCCGGACACGAGCGGCGCCGACGTCCACACCGCGGTGCCCGCAGAGCGCCTGCGCGAGCTGAACGAGCAGCTCCTGCGCGTCCCGGACGGCTTCACCGTCCACCCGAAGCTCGCGCGACAGCTCGAGCGGCGGCGGCAGACGGTCGAGGAGGGCGGCATCGACTGGGGCCAGGCGGAGGCGCTCGCGTTCGGCAGCCTCATCGTCGACGGGATCCCGATCCGGCTCACGGGGCAGGACACGGAGCGCGGGACGTTCTCGCACCGGCACCTCGTCCTCCACGACGCCGAGTCGGACGAGCTGGCCGTGCCGATGCAGCGCCTCGACGGCGCGCAGGCGTCGTTCGAGGTGCACAACTCGCCGCTCTCCGAGTACGGCGTGCTCGGGTTCGAGTACGGCTACTCGATCGCGGCGCCGGAGTCGCTCGTGCTCTGGGAGGCCCAGTTCGGCGACTTCGTCAACGGGGCTCAGGTCGTGATCGACCAGTTCATCGTCGGCGGCCTCTCGAAGTGGAAGCAGACGTCACGGCTGACCCTGCTCCTCCCGCACGGGTACGAGGGGAACGGCCCCGAGCACTCGAGCGCGCGCCTCGAGCGGTTCCTCTCGCTCGCGGCGCAGGAGAACATCCGCGTCGCGAACGTGACCACCGCCGCGCAGCACTTCCACCTCCTCCGCCGGCAGGCGCTCGACGCCGCGGCGCGGCC
>JBLNEO010000086.1:0-4617 GCA_050262775.1 Pseudomonadota bacterium
GAGGCGCGGTGGCTGCCGCTCGACGAGGCGCCCCGGCTGCTCGCCTACCGGGGCGAGCGGGACATGGCCGCCGCGGCGCAGGATGCGCTCGCGGGATCGCGTCTATGATCGGCGCGCTTGTCACCGCATGACAACACGATGTACGCGCTCAACTTCTACTCGCCGATGGTCGCCGACCAGCTCCGGAGCGGACGGAAGTCCGCGACCATCCGCCTCGGCGACAAGGCCGCGAAGTACCGGAAGGGCATGGTCGTGATGGTCCTCTGCGGGACGCGCTACAGCCCGCGTGAGCGCGTCTTCGACGCCGTGATCGACAAGGTCGAGGTGAAGCGCCTCGGCGACCTCTCGCCGCGCGAGATCGAGCACGACAACCCCGAGATCCGCCGGCCCGAGGAGCTGGCCCACTTCCTCGGGCAGCTGTACAACCGCGAGGTCAGCGAGGACGACACGGTGACGCTGATCCGCTTCTCCGCGATCCACGACGCCCGCCGGTAGCGGCCGTGGCCGATCCGCGGGTCGAGGCGTACGCGCGCCTGCTCGTCGAGTACTGCCTCGACGTCGCGCCGCGGACGCAGGTCCTGCTGGCGACCTCGCCGCTCGCGCGGCCGCTGTACGACGAGTGCGTGCGCGCCATCGCCCGCCGCGGCGCGTTCGTGATCCCCCGCATCACGTGGAGCAGCTCCGTCCTCAACGAGAAGACGTGGCTCGCGGAGGCGCCGGAGGAGCTGCTCGGCGAGCTCCCGCCGGTCGACCGCCACCTCGCCGAGCACGTGGACGCGGTGCTCGGCATCGAGGCGCCCGAGAACACGCGCGCGGACGCCGACCTGCCCTCGGCCCGCATGACGCTCGGCCAGGAGGCCTCCCGACCGCTCCTCGACCGCGTGACGGCGCACGAGCTCCCGTGGGTGCTGTGCCAGTACCCGACGCCCGCGCTCGCGCAGGAGGCGGGGATGAGCCTCCGCGCGTTCGAGGACGTCCTCTACGAGGCGTGCCTGATCGACTGGGAGGAGGCCGGGGAGCGGATGCGACGGATCGCCGACCGCCTCGAACGCGCGCACGAGCTCCGGATCGTCGGGCCCAGCACCGACCTGACGCTCTCGATCGCCGGCCGCCGCTTCGAGTCGAGCGCGGGCAAGTACAACATGCCGGACGGCGAGGTCTTCACCGCCCCGGTGGAGGAGTCGGTGAACGGCGTCGTGCACTTCTCGGAGTTCCCCGCGGTCTACGAGGGGCGGGAGCTCGCCGGCATCCGCCTCGTGTTCCGCGACGGCGTCGTCGTCGAGGCGTCGTCCGACTCGGAGGAGGCGTTCCTCCACGAGGTGCTCGACCGCGACCCGGGCGCGCGGCGCCTCGGCGAGGTCGGGATCGGGTGCAACCCGGGCGTCACGCGGTACATGAAGAACACGCTCTTCGACGAGAAGATGGACGGCACCGTCCACCTGGCGCTGGGGCAGAGCTACACCGACCTCGGCGGCCTGAACGACAGCGTCATCCACTGGGACATCGTCAAGGACCTCCGCGGCGACGGACGGCTCGAGGCGGACGGCGAGGTGGTGCAGGAGCACGGTGCCTGGCGCCTCTGACGCGGCATCCCTCGAACGAGCGATGCGTGGCCCGGCGCGCGATCCGATGCTGACGGCGATGTCGCTGCGCCGCCTCGTCAGCCTCGTCGTCGCGCTCGCCGTCCTCGCGGCGTGCGCCGGCACGGCCGCCGCACGCGACCCGCGCCTCGAGCGGCAGCGCCTGACGCCGACCGACATGCGGCTCGCGAAGAGCGCGGTGCTCCGCCGCGCCGACCTCGCCTCCGGCTGGCGCGCGCTCGCGATCCCGGCGCAGGAGGACCGGCGCCTGACGTGCCCGGGGTTCGACCCCGACTTCTCCGCGTTCACGATCACCGGCAAGGCGGTGTCCGCGTTCGCGCACCCCGACGGCGCGTCCCTCACGACGGCGATGGAGGTCTACCGCAGCCGCGCCGACGCCGCCGGCGACTTCCGCACGGGCACCACGTCCGGGGTCGTCCGCTGCCTCCGGGACGTCCTCGAGCGCGCGCTCGGCTCGAGCCCGGTGCCGGTCCGCGTGCGCTCGAGCAGCCAGGTGGCAGCTCCGCGCCTCGGCGACCGGAGCGCCGCCTACCGCGTCGTCGCGGCGCTCGACGCGAACGGCCGGACGGTCCCGCTCTACCTGGACGTGCTCGTGTTCGGCCGCGGCCGGTCGCTCGGGTCGCTGATGGCCGTGAGCGCCTTCCGCCCGCTCGGCGCGCGCACGGCGCTGGCGCGGACGATGCTCGCGCGCATGCGCTAGCGCGCCTTCCGGATCCTCGTCCCGAAGAGCTCCGGCTCGCGCAGCGGCGCCCCGCACGCCTCGCACTCGACGGCGAACGTCGAGCTGAAGGGCGCGGCGCAGGTCGGGCAGCGGTGGAGCATCGGCCCGCCGCACTCGGGACAGTCGCCGGGCAGCTCCGACTCGAACTCCTCGAACCAGCGCCGCGCCGCGCCGCAACGGAGACAGACGGCGCTCCAGTGGCCGAGGACGTTCCGGCGCTCCTCGCGGAGCCAGTCGGACGCCTTCCCCATGGGCCGACCCTAGCGGACTAGGCTTCCGGTACGAGCCTCGTCGCCTCACCCAGCCCCTACGGCCTCGCCGAGACCGTCGACCGCCTCGCGGCGGCCGCGGAGGCGCGCGGGATGAGCGTCTTCGCGCGGATCGACCAGGGCGCGGGCGCGCGCGCCGTCGGCCTCGAGCTGCCCGACGACGACGGCGACCCGCGCGTCGGGACGCTGCTGATGCTCTCCGGCGACGACGGCGCGGCGCTCCCGCTGCGCGTCCTCGTCTGGGCCTCGCGGACGGGCACGCGCGTGGGCTACCCGAACCCCGAGCTCGTGGTGGCGGCCTTCCGCCTCGACGACCGGCACGACCTCCTCGAGCGCATGCGCTCCGGTCTCGACGAGCTCGTCGCCGAGGCGACCGCCTAGCAGGCGCGCTCGTTAGAGTGCAGGTCGTCCCACGGCCCACGACGCAGGGGTGCGCATGGCTGTCAGAGAAGCCGAGCCGGTCGGCTCGCTGAGCGAGGTGAAGGAGGCGGGTCTCGACCGCGAGGACCTCCTCGGCGTCTACCGGAACATGCTCGTCACGCGCGGCGTCGAGGAGCGCGGGCACATCCTCTACCGGCAGGGGAAGATCCCCGGATCGTTCTACACGGGCCGGGGCAACGAGGGCGCCGCCGTGGGCGTCGCGACCGCGATGGGGCCGGACGACGTCGGCACCCCGTTGCACCGCGACATGGGCGTGCACATCACGCGCGGCGTCGAGCCGTGGCGGATCTTCGCGCAGTACATGGCGCGCGTCGACGGCCCGACGAGGGGCAAGGACGGGAACGTCCACATGGCAGACGCCCGGCTCGGGCTGATCGCGATGGTCAGCCACCTCCCCGCGATGCTGCCCGTCGCCACCGGCGCCGCGCTCGCGTTCCGGATCCGGCAGGAGCACCGCGTCGCGATCGGGTGGTTCGGCGAGGGCGCCGCCGCGCGAGGGGACGCCCACGAGGCGATGAACTTCGCCGGCGTCCGGCGCCTCCCCGTGGTGTTCGTCTGCGACAACAACCAGTGGGCGTACTCGACGCCCACCCACCTCGGCTACCCCGTCGAGCACATCGCCGACCGGGCCGCTGCGTACGGGTTCGAGGGCGTCGTCGTCGACGGCACCGACGTCCTCGCCGTCTACCGCGAGGCGCGGCGTGCGATCGAGAAGGCGCGCGAGGGCGGCGGCCCGACGCTGCTCGAGTGCCAGACCCTGCGGATGGAGGGCCACGCCGTCCACGACGACGCCTTCTACGTGCCGAAGGAGCTGTTCGAGTCGTGGGCCGCGAAGGATCCGATCGAACGCTTCCGGACCTGGCTCCGCGAGAACGCCGAGCTCAGCGACGAGGAGGACGAGGAGTTGCACGCGGGTGTCAAGAAGCTGCTGAACGACGCGATCAAGCGCGCGGAGGAGTCGCCGCTGCCGGACCGGGCGTCGCTGACGGAGGGTGTCTACGCGACGCCCGAGGACCTCGACACTCCCCACCACAAGTAGCCATGGCCGAGATGACGTACCTGCAGGCGATCTCGGACGGGCTCCGGACCGAGATGCGGCGCGACCGGCGCGTGTTCGTGATGGGGGAGGACGTCGGCGTCTACGGCGGCGCCTTCAAGGTCACCCTCGGGTTCCAGGAGGAGTTCGGGCCGTGGCGCGTGATCGACACGCCCCTGTCCGAGACCGCGATCGTCGGGGGCGCGACCGGCGCCGCGATGATGGGCCTGCGTCCCGTCGCGGAGATGCAGTTCGCCGACTTCGTCTCGTGCGCGTGGGATCACCTCGTCACGGTTGCCGCGAAGCAGCGCTGGCGGGTCGGGACGCCGGTGCCGATCGTCGTCCGGCTTCCGTCGGGCGGCGGCTTCTCGGGCGGGCCGTTCCACTCCCAGAACCCCGAGTCCTCGTTCGCCCACATCCCGGGGCTCAAGTGCGTGTGCCCCGCCACGCCCGAGGACGCGAAGGGGCTCCTCATCTCGGCGATCGAGGATCCGAACCCCGTCCTGTTCTTCGAGCACAAGCACCTGTACCGACGGATCAAGGCGGACG
>JBLNEO010000087.1:0-5132 GCA_050262775.1 Pseudomonadota bacterium
GGAAGCGGCTCCCCGGGTAGAGCAGCTCCTTCGAGAGGAAGAAGCAGTACGCGCAGTCGAGGTTGCAGACCGCGCCCGTCGGCTTCGCGAGCAGGTGGAACGGCCGCCGCGGTTCGGTCGCTGTCGGCGCCGTCATCCCGCGTCGATGCGTGAGTCGCGCATGCGATCGCCCTTCGGTCGAGGAACGCCACCATCCTCGGCCGCCCGACAGCCGAGCGCGTCATGCCGTTCGGACGATGCGCGCCCCCGCGCGCGCGCGCACGATCCCGCGGAGACCCCAGAACGGAAGGGAGACGAGCCCATGTGTAGATGGCTCGCGTACTACGGGGATCCGATCCCCCTCGAGGCGCTGATCGTGCAGCGCCAGTACTCGCTGATCGACCAGAGCATGCACTCGCGGCTCGGCGCGACGACGACCAACGGCGACGGCTTCGGCGTGGGGTGGTACGACGGCGTGCACGAGCGCCCCGGCGTCTACCGGAGCATCCACCCGGCCTGGAACGACCGCAACCTGCGCGAGCTCGCGGCGCACATCAACTCGGGGCTGTTCTTCGCCCACATCCGCGCGTCGACGGGGACCGCGGTGCAGGAGACGAACACGCACCCCTTCCGCTACGGCAACTGGCTGTTCATGCACAACGGGCTCGTCCGCGAGTTCCCGCGCGTGCGGCGCGACCTGCTGCTGGCGATCGAGCCCGACCTGGTCCCGGCGCTCGAGGGCTCCGCCGACTCGGAGGTCCTCTTCTTCCTCGCGCTGACCTTCGGCCTCGAGGAGGACGCGGTCGGCGCGCTCGAGCGGATGGCCGGCTTCGTCGAGGACGTCGGCGCCGCGCACGGCATCGAGCACCCCCTGCAGATGTCGGTGGCCGCGACGGACGGCACCCGCATCTACGCCGTGCGCTACTCGAGCGAAGGGCAGTCGCGGTCGCTCTACTTCAGCACGCGCATCGGCGCCCTCAAGGAGCGCTACCCGGAGGAGACGCTGATCCAGGGGCTCTCCGACGAGTGTCGCGCGATCGTCTCGGAGCCGCTCGGCGACGTCGTCGGCGCGTGGAACGAGGTCCCGGAGTCGACGATCGGGATCGTGCAGCCGGGGCAGGACGAGATGCGGCCGTTCACGCCCCAGCACGGGTTCGTCGACATCCCGACGCCGGCGCTCGCGCGCACCTGACGAGAGACGAGAGGAGAGGGAGCGATGGCTGACGCACAGACCGCCGTCCTCGTCGCGGGCTACCCCGACATCGAGGAGGCGACGCGGGACTTCGACGGGCTCGTCGAGCGCGTCGAGCGGAAGGAGGTCCGGATCGGCGGCATGATCCTCGTCACGCACGCCGAGGACGGGACGGTAGACGTCCGGCAGACGGGCGACGACCTCGGCCGAAAGGGCATGGGCTGGGGCGGCGGGGTCGGCCTTGCCGTCGGTCTCGCGGCGCCGCCGCTGCTCGCGGCGACGGCCGTCGGCGCGGCTGCCGGCGGGGCGATCGGCAAGTTCGTCGAGCACCGGCTCGGGACGGGGATCCACGAGCGGATCGGCGAGAACCTGCCGCCCGGATCCGCGGGGATCATCGCGGTCTTCGACGACGCCGAGCGGCTGGGCGTCGAGCAGGCGCTCCCGGGCGCGCTCGCGAAGTCCGTCGTCCTGACCGACAAGGAGGGGGTCTCGGCCCTCAAGGACTCGCTCGCGGAGGCGATGGGCAAGTTCACGCCCGACCGCACCGTCCTGCCGATTCCCGACCGGAACTTCGCGGGAACCGCGGGCCGGACGCTCGACAAGTCCGTGCCGGACTGGTCGATGATCCCGGGCCCCAAGGCGCCGGACGGCGCCCCGAACGTCCTCCTCGTCCTCATCGACGACGCAGGCTTCGGCGGCCCCGACACCTTCGGCGGCCCGATCAGGACGCCGACGTTCACGCGGGTGCGCGAGCGGGGGCTGACCTACAACCGCTTCCACGTGACCGCCGTCTGCTCGCCGACGCGGTCGGCGCTCTTGACGGGTCGTAACCAGCATCGCGTCGGGTTCGGCTCGATCGCCGAGTACCCCGGGCCGTTCCCGGGGTACACGGCGGCGAAGCCCCGGAGCTGCGCCGCCGTGCCGCGCATCCTGAGCGAGAACGGCTACGTCACGGGCGGCTTCGGCAAATGGCACCTCACCCCGGACAACGTGCAGGGCGCCGCAGGGCCGTTCGACCACTGGCCGAACGCGTGGGGCTTCGACCACTGGTGGGGCTTCCTGAGCGGAGCGGCCGGCCAGTACGACCCGATCATCACGCAGGACAACGCGACCATCGGCGTGCCGGAGGGGAAGGACGGCGAGCCGTACTACTTCCCGGACGACCTCACCGACAAGGCCGTCGAGTGGCTCCACGCCGTCCGGGCGCAGGACGCCAACAAGCCGTGGTTCCTCTTCTACTCCACCGGGTGCAGCCACGCGCCGCACCACGTCGCGAAGGAGTGGGCCGACCGGTACAAGGGCACCTTCGACCAGGGGTGGGACGTGCTCCGCGAGGAGACGCTCGAGCGGCAGAAGCGGCTCGGCATCGTCCCGCCGGAGACCGAGCTCACGCCGCGGCCGGACATCTTCCCCGCGTGGGATTCCCTGACGGACGAGCAGAAGCACCTCTACGCCCGCCAGATGGAGGTGTTCGCCGGCTTCTCGGAGAACGCCGACTGGAACGTCGGGCGCCTGCTCGACGCGATCGAGGAGCTGGGCGACCTCGACAACACGCTCGTCCTCTACATCTGGGGCGACAACGGCGCCAGCATGGAAGGGACGACCACCGGCTCGTTCAACGAGATGACGTTCCTGAACGGGATCGTCCTCGACGCCGAGCACCAGCTGGAGCTGATCGAGCAGTACGGCGGCATCGACGCGCTCGGCGGCGACCACACGGCGCCGCACTACGCGGCGGCGTGGGCGCACGCGCAGAACACGCCGTTCCAGTGGGGCAAGCAGATGGGGAGCCACCTCGGTGGGACGCGCGACCCGATGGTGGTCGCGTGGCCCGCGCGGGTGCAGCCCGACCCCGCTCCACGCGCGCAGTTCACGCACGCGATCGACGTCGTGCCGACGATCCTCGAGGCGGCCGGGATCCCGGAGCCGACGGTCGTCGACGGCATCGACCAGGAGCCGATGGACGGGACGAGCTTCCTGTACACGCTCGGCGAGCCGGACGCTCCCGAGCGGCACACGGTGCAGTACTTCGAGTCGTTCGGCAGCCGGGCCATGTACCGGGACGGCTGGTGGGCGGCCTCGAAGCCGGACCGGATCCCGTGGGACTTCTCGCCCGAGACGCTCGGCAAGCTCGGGCCCGGCTCGGGGTGGGATCCCGACCGCGACTGCCCGTGGGAGCTCTACTACCTGCCGGACGACTTCTCCCAGGCGAGGAACGTCGCCGCGGAGCACCCGGAGACGGTGCGGGAGCTCCAGGAGCTGTGGTGGCAGGAGGCGGAGCGGAACCGGGTGCTGCCGCTCCTCGGCGGCCTCTCCGTGATGTACGGGATCCTGCCGCCGCTCCCGACCGTGACGCGGTTCGCCTTCGCCGGCGACGTGCAGAACGTCCAGCGCGGGATGGTGCCGCGCATCTTCGGGCGCTCGTACGCGATCGAGGCGGAGCTGACCGTGCCGGAGGGCGGTGCGGAGGGCGTGATCGTCGCCAACGCCGACTTCATCGGGGGCTTCGGGCTCTGGGTCGACGCCGACGGGCTGCTGCACCACACGTACTCCCTGCTCGGGGTGGAGACGTACAAGCAGACGGCGACGAGGCCGCTCCCGGCGGGCGACGTCACGGTCCGCATGCTGTTCGAGGCGGACGAGGCGAAGCCGGGCACGGGCGGTGACGTGACGCTGTTCGTCGACGGCGAGCCGGTCGGCGAGGGCAGGATGCCGCGCACGGTGCCGCTGGCGTTCTCGTCGTACTCCGGCATGGACATCGGGCGGGACAACGCCCTCGTCGTCGACCGGGACTACGAGGACAAGGCGCCGTACGCGTTCACCGGCACGGTGAAGCGCGTCGTCTTCGACCTCAGGCCGGGGTCGGCCGCGGACGAGCAGGCACTCCACGAGCACGCGAGCGTGCATGCGCTCGCGCACGGAGCCGCGGGCTAGGAGGAGGAGCAGGTCGGGGCGGGGGGCCGGCGCCGCCCGCCCCGCCCGCGGCCCGTCGAGCACGAAGAGGCCGGATGCGGAGCCACGGGGACACGGCGGGTCGAGGCGGCGCGGGGGTCGAGCCGTCCGTCGCCCCCGAGCGTGCCGGCCTCGTCCTCGCGTCGCTGATCCTCGTCGCCGGGGTCGCGAACCTGAACCTGTCGGTGGCGAACGTCGCGCTGCCCGACATCGGGGCCTCGTTCGAGTCCTCCCAGACGATGCTCGACCTGATCGCCGTGGGCTACTCGCTCGGGCTCGCAGCGTCCGTGCTCTGGCTCGGCGCGCTCGGCGACCGCTACGGGCGCAAGCTGATGCTCGTGCTGGGCATGTGCCTGTCGGTCGTCGCCTCGCTCGTCGCGGGTTTCGCGCCCTCCGACACCGTGCTCCTCGGCGCGCGCGTCGCCGGCGGGCTCGCGGCCGGCATGGCGTACCCGACGACCCTCGCGCTCGTCACCGCGCTGTGGGCCGGCCCCGGCCGGACGAAGGCGATCGCGCTCTGGTCGGCGCTCGGCGGGGGCATCGCCCTGCTCGGGCCGCTCATCGCCGGCGCGCTCCTCGAGTCGTTCTCGTGGGGCTCGGTCTTCCTCGTGACCCTGCCGCTCGTCGCGATCGCACTGCCGATGGCGATCCGCTACGTGCCGGCACACGTGAACGAGGCGACCGATCCGGTCGACAACCTCGGCGGGCTCCTGACCGTCGTCCTCGTCGGCGCGCTCGTCGTCTCGATCAACTACCTGCCCGTGCCCGGAGAGGGGGCGCTCGCCCTCGGCCTGCTCGCGGTCGCGGTGGTCGCGACCCTCGCGTTCGTCCTGTGGGAGCGGCGCGCGCGCAACCCGCTCTACGACCTCGGGGTCGCGGCGCGGCCGACGTTCTGGGTCGCCGCCTGCGCCGGGATCATCGTCTTCGGGTCGCTCATGGGCGCCGCGTTCATCAGCCAGCAGTACCTGCAGAACGTGCTCGGCTACTCGACGATCGAGGCCGGCGCCGC
>JBLNEO010000088.1:0-2711 GCA_050262775.1 Pseudomonadota bacterium
GCTGCGCATCGAGCGCGAGGGGAAGCCTCGGACGGTCGTGCTCCGGGCTGCGGCGGATCCACGCCGCCCGGGCCGCGCGTTCATCGGCGTGTCGGTCGCCGACGTCTTCGACGTGGTCAGATTTCCGGTTGACGTGAAGATCGACCTCGGCCGGGTGGGGGGCCCGTCGGCGGGGCTCGCATTCGCGCTCGACGTCGCGGAGGAACTGGGCCGTAACGTCGATCACGGCTACCGCGTGGCCGCCACCGGGGAGATCTTCCTCGACGGCTCCGTTGCCAGAGTGGGAGGCATCAAGCAGAAAACGATCGGCGCGCGGCGATCCGGCATGGATCTCTTCCTCGTGCCTGGGGATAACGCGGCCGAGGCGCGGCGCTACGCGGACGGACTGCGGATCGTGCCTGTGGAGAGCTTTCAACAGGCGTTGCGAACGCTGGCAACCCTGCCGCCGAAGGCATAAGAAAGTCCCAGATTTCGGCGGTTTCGGACCGTCCGGAAATTGCAGAGATTTCGTGAGCGACCCCCTTGCAAGGACGGTCACGAGGTCGCAAGATGCCCGCCCAGGAGAGGCACCCTTCAGGAGGTTCAAACGCGGCGATGAGCAAACGAGCCGAGGCAAGTTGCGACGACTGCTACTTCCGAAAAGCGGGGCTTTGCGCCCTCCCCCTGGAC
This sequence comes from Pseudomonadota bacterium, assembly GCA_050262775.1. Lineage (GTDB taxonomy): Bacteria > Actinomycetota > Thermoleophilia > Gaiellales > Gaiellaceae > DATHTC01. The sequence goes on from JBLNEO010000088.1 coordinate 670, forward strand.
TCCCCCTGTCCAACGTTCCGGCCCGCAAAGCGCCGCACCCTGCAGCCGCCTCAACAGCCTCGGCTCGTGCCGCGTCCCGTGCCCGTCGCGTCCGCCGCCTAGACTCGGCACATGCTCTTCCGCCGGCGCTCGGGCCAGGGCCTCGACGAGTTCCAGCCGCGCCTCTGGCTGATTCTCGTCGGCCTGCTGGCGATGTTCCTCTACCTGCTTGCGTTCATCTCGATGAACGACAAGCAGATCGAGGTCGAGTTCGTCTTCTTCACGGCGACCGTCTCGCTGATCTGGGCGATGGTGCTGATGGTGGCCTTCGGCGTTCTAGGCGGCGTGCTGCTGTCGCAGCTCTACCGGCGCCGCCGGGGCGAGAAGCCCGGCCAGCCGCCTGACGCCCTCCCCTAGCTGCGCCGGCGAGGCGAAGCTGTACGCGAGGCGCGCGGAGCTGCGGCCGCCACCGGCCCACGGGTAGAAGTCGGGACCCGCGATGAACGTGACGCCGTGTTGCTCGGCGGCGTGGAGCAGCGCGCGGGCGTTCCCGCCGTCCGGAAGGTCGAGCCAGAGGAAATACCCGCCCTCCGGCCGGTTCCAGCGTGCGCCGGTCCCGCCCAGGTGCTCGTCCAGCGCCTCGAGCAGCGCGTCTCGTCTCGCCCGCAAGAGCGAGCGCACGAGCTGGACGTTCCGCGCCAGGTGCCCGCGCCGGAGGAACTCGTGCACCGTCGCCTGGGAGAGCAGCGCCGGCGTGATGTAGGTCGAGGCCGCCGCGAGCTCCACGGACCGCGCGAGCCGTTCCGGCAGGACGAGGTAGCCGACGCGGATCCCGGGGGCGACGGTCTTCGAGAACGACCCCGAATAGGCGACGTGCCCCCTCTCGTCGAGCTCGAACAGCGCCGGAGGGTCCTGTCCCTCGAACCGCACGGCACGGTAGGGATCGTCCTCGAGCACCAGCAGGTCGTGCTCGGCGGCGAGCTCGACGACCTTGCGCCGACGCTCGAGCGTCAGCGTCCGGCCGGTCGGGTTCTGGAACGTCGGAATCACGTACAGGAACGCCGGGCGGCGCCCTCGCCGCAGCTCCAGGTCCAGCGCATCGACGTCGAGGCCGTCCTCGTCGCAGGCCACGGCGGCCACTTCGGCCCCGAGCGAGCCGAGGATCCTCAGCGGCCGGTCGTAGGTGGGCGCCTCGACGAGCACCCGCTCGCCGTCGCCTGCCAGCACCTGCGCCAGGAGCGCGAAGCCCTGAAGCGAGCCGTTGGTGAGGACGACGCGCTGCTGGGAGACTCCGTGCTCCTCGGCGATCCAGCGGCGCAGCGGCGCGTAGCCCCCGGCGGAGCCGTAGGAGAGGATCGTCGCACCGTCCTCCTGCAGCGCCGCCCGGGCGCAGTCGGCGAGCTCCTCGACCGGCACGCACTCGGGCGCCGGAATGCCGCGCGCGAGCGAGATCGTCTCCATGTCGCGACTCTAGGACGGTCGTCGGATGACACTCAGAGACCGGCGAGAAGCCGCGCGCATCTGACCATCTCCGCGTCGCCGTTCCAGGCGAGGGCGTGTGCGATCGCCCAGCCGCGCGTTCGCTCCCGGTCGAGCGAGAGGCGGTCGACGAGATAGTCCAGGCGCCGCTCCATCACGGCTCTCGTGGTCGGTCGGCGGTCGCGGATCAGCGAGGCGACGTCGAACTCGCGCTCGCCGACGAGCGGCTTCGCATCGACTGCCAACCATCCCCTGTCCGACGAGAGCACGTTGCCGCCGTGCAGGTCCTGGTGGAGGAGGGCCGACTCCCGTTGCGTCGTGCCCGCCTCACGGAGAAACCCGACGGCGCGGTCGACGGGCCGGCGCTCGAGGCCCCGGCTCGGAAGCTCCTCGGCCCAGCGTGCGGCGACGTCCTCGAGCAGGCGGAAGGGCTCACGCGCCGGCACCCAGAGCAGCTCGAGCCCGCCCGCAGCGATCTCGGTCGCCTCGTCGTCCGGCAGCTCCCAGAGCTGCCTGCCCGGTCGGAGCCGTTCCACGAGGTACGCGCGGAGGTCGTCGTCCCTGGCGAGCATCCGGGCGGCACC
>JBLNEO010000089.1:0-19757 GCA_050262775.1 Pseudomonadota bacterium
TCGCCTCGTCTATCGTCAACCACTGCGCCTGCGGCTGCTTGCCAGCGACGATGACGTTTACGTAGTCGTGTGAGCGCAGGCAGTGGTCGAGCGTGCCCAGCAGCGTGTTGGCGTCGGGTGGCAGGTACACGCGGATCACGTCGGCTTTCTTGTTGACGACGTGGTCGATGAACCCCGGGTCCTGGTGCGAGAAACCGTTGTGGTCCTGCCGCAAGACTTGCTACTAGAGCAGGTAGATGAGCGACGGGATCGGGCGGCGCCACGGGATGTGACGCGTCGTCTTCAGCCACTTCGCGTGCTGGTTGAACATCGAGTCGACGATGTGGATGAAGGCCTCGTAGCAGTTGAAGAGGCCGTGGCGGCCGGTCAGGAGGTACCCCTCGAGCCAGCCCTGGCAGAGGTGCTCCGAGAGGATCTCCATCACGCGCCCGTCGGGGGACAGACCCTCGTCGTCGGGCTCGCGCTCGGCGAGCCACGTGCGCCCCGTGACGTCGAGGATGTCGCCGAGCCGGTTCGACGCCGTCTCGTCGGGGCCGAAGACGCGGAAGGTGTCGGGGTTCGCCGACACGACGTCGCGGAGGAAGCCGCCGAGCACCCGCGTCGCCTCGCTCGTCGCCGTCGCGGGCGCCTTCACCTCGACGGCGTAGTCGCGGAAATCGGGCAGCACGAGGTCGCGCGTGAGCGCGCCGCCGTTCGCGTGCGGGTTCGCGCTCATCCGGCGCTCGCCGCGGGGCGGCACCGCCTCGAGCTCGGCGACGGGCCGGCCGGCGTCGTCGAACAGCTCCTCCGGCCGGTAGCTCCGCAGCCACGTCTCGAGCTGCTGCAGGTGCTCGGGCGTGTCGCGGACGGCGGCCATCGGCACCTGGTGCGACCGCCAGCTGTCCTCGGTCTTCTTGCCGTCGACCTCCTTCGGCCCCGTCCAGCCCTTCGGCGTCCGGAGGATCAGCATCGGCCAGCGCGGGCGCGTCGCGTCGTCGCCCTCGCGCGCCGCGCGCTGGATCGACGCGATCTCGTCGAGCGCCTCGTCGAGCGCCGAGGCGAGGCGCCGGTGGACGTCCGCGGGGTCCTCGCCGTCGAACCCGCCGGTGACGAGCATCGGCCGCCACCCGTAGCCCTCGAAGAGCGCCACGAGCTCGTCCTCGGGGATGCGCGCCAGGACGGTGGGGTTCGCGATCTTGTAGCCGTTCAGGTGCAGGATCGGGAAGACGGCGCCGTCCGTCCGCGGGTTCAGGAACTTGTTCGAGTGCCAGCTCGCCGCGAGCGGGCCGGTCTCGGCCTCGCCGTCGCCCACGACGCACGCGACGAGGAGGTCCGGGTTGTCGAACGCCGCACCGAAGGCGTGGACGAGCGCGTAGCCGAGCTCGCCGCCCTCGTGGATCGATCCGGGCACCTCGGGCGCGACGTGGCTCGGGATCCCGCCCGGGAAGGAGAACTGCCGGAAGAGGTGCCGCAGGCCCTCCTCGCTCCGCCCGACGTTCGGGTACAGCTCGCTGTAGGTGCCCTCGAGGTAGGCGTTCGCGACGAGCGCAGGCCCGCCGTGGCCCGGTCCGGTGATGAAGATCACGTCGAGGTCGCGCGCCCGGATCTGCCGGTTGAGGTGCGCGTAGAGGAGGTTGAGGCCGGGGACGGTGCCGAAGTGCCCGAGGAGGCGCGGCTTCACGTGCTCGGGCGCGAGCGGCTCGCGCAGCAGCGGGTTGTCGAGCAGGTAGATCTGGCCCACGGACAGGTAGTTCGCGGCGCGCCAGTAGGCGTCGAGCAGGCGGAGCTCGTCGTCGCCCAGGGGCGCGCGCTCCGGCGCCTGCGTCGGATGCGTCTCGGTCACGGTGCCTCCCTCGGGTCGCTCTCGTGCCCCCATCCTCACGGACCGGGGCGCGGCGTGCGGCGCGTCCGTCAGAGACCGAGCCCGAGCTTCGGGATCGGCGCCGCGCGCTCCCAGCTGTACGCGATCTCCGCGATCCGCGGCGCGCCGGCCACGAGGTCCCGCCACGCCGCCGCAGCGGCCCACAGGTCGATCTGCCCGAGGAGCACGTCGAGCACGTCGGCCGAGCCCGCCTCGAAGACGAAGATCGCCTCCGACGGCGTCAGCAGCAGCTGGTGACGCGTCAGTCCCGCCTCGTTCGGGTCGAACGGCGGGCCGCCGGCGACGAGCGCGCGCACGCGCTCGAGCGCGCCCTCGCGCAGCGGCACGACGACCGTCGCGCGGCGCGACGACGTCGACTGCAGCTCGGAGAGGCGGTAGAGCAGCTCCTGCAGCACGCCCGTCTGCGCCAGCGCGCTGCGGACGAGGTAGTCGCCGGCGGCGCGCTCGACGACGAGCGTCGCACGGCCGTCGAGCTTCTCGCCCTCGTCGCGCCCGATGTGGACGCCGCGCAGCTCGTCGTACGCGAGCGAGCGCGTGACGACGCCGTTGCCGTCGGAGCGACCCTGGAGCACGAGCGCGTCGTCGCCGAGCTCGAGCCGCCCCACGTACGTCCCCGCGTCCGGCTCACGCCACTTCACCGCATACGTCTCGTCCATGGCCTCAGGATCGCCCTCGCGGGTGCCCGCAGGCTCTCGGGACGACGCGGATTCTGTTGCGGGAAAGCCGCACTACTCGGCCGCGAGCACGGTCAGCTTCCGGAGCGCCTGCTGCTCGAGCTGGCGCACGCGCTCGCGGGTCACCCCGACCTCGGCCGCGATCTCCTCCAGCGTCCGGCCGCCCGCGGCGAAGAAGCGCTGCTCGAGGACGAAGCGCTCGCGCTCGGGGAGCTGCTCGAGCGCCCGCAGCACGCGCTCCCGCTGCTCCGCGGCCTCTGCCTGCTCCGCCGGATCCGCGGCGAGGTCGTCCGGGAGGAGGTCGCCGAGCTCGTCGTCCGCCTCCGAGGCGACCGGCTGGTTGAGCGAGACCGGCGGCTGCGTCGCCTGGACGGCCTGGTCGATCTGGCCCAGGGTCAGCCCCGTCGCAGCCGACAGCTCGCGGCGGCTCGGCTCACGGCCGAGCGCCGCCTCGAGGTCGCCCGCGGCGGACAGGATCCGCTGCCGGCGCTCGACGATGTGGACGGGCACGCGGATCGTCCGCGCCTGCCGCGTCAGCGCCCGCTGCACGGCCTGCCGGATCCACCACGTCGCGTACGTCGAGAACTTGTAGCCCCGCCGCCAGTCGAACTTCTCGACCGCGCGCGTGAGTCCGATCGCGCCCTCCTGGATCAGGTCGACGAACGGGACGCCCAGCCCGCGGTACGGCTTCGCGACGGCGACGACGAGGCGGAGGTTCGCCTCGATCATCTGCTCCTTCGCGCGCGGGTCGCCGCGCTCGACGCGCTTCGCGAGCCGGACCTCGTCGGCCGCGGTCAGGAGCGGCGTCTTCGCGATGCGGCCGAGGAAGCGTTGAAGCCCGTCTGTCTCGCCCGACTCGTCCGTGAGCGGCTCCGGGAGGGTCGCCGTCATCTCGCCCTCAGTTGTGCCAGTCGGCGCCGGTCACGGGCATCCGGGCGCCCTCCGATCGGGGTCAGCGGATTCGCGGAGGCTGAGATACTGGGCCCCATGCCGGCCGGCGAGACCCAGAGCCAGGAACGGCTGCGCGCACTCGTCGAAGCGGGCATCGCGCTGAGCTCGGAGCTGTCGCTCGACGCGCTGCTCCAGACGCTGACGGAGTCGGCCGCGCGCCTGACGGGCGCGCGCTACGCGGCGCTCGGCGTCATCGACCGCAGCGGGCGGCAGCTCGAGCGGTTCCTCACGCACGGCGTCGACGCGCAGACGCACGCGCGCATCGGCGAGCTGCCCCGCGGCCGCGGGATCCTCGGCGTCCTCATCAGCGACGCGCGCCCGCTCCGCCTCCACGAGCTCGGCGAGGACCCTCGCGCCGTCGGCTTCCCGCCGGGCCACCCGGAGATGCACACGTTCCTCGGCGTGCCGATCCTCCTCCGGGGCGTCGCCTACGGGAACCTCTACCTGTCGGAGAAGGCGAACGGCGACGACTTCACCGAGGAGGACGAGGAGCTCGTCGCGCTGCTCGCGGCGCAGGCGGCGGTCGCGATCGAGAATGCGCGGCTCTACGAGTCGGCGACGCGCTGGCTGCGACAGCTCGAGAGCCTCACCGAGGTCGGGAACGCGCTCGCCGGCGAGATCGACCTGCCGCGGCTGCTCGACGTCGTCGCCACGCGGCTGCGCGAGCTCCTCGACGCGCGGCTCGTGCTGATCCTGCTCCCCGACGGCGACCTCATCCGCGTCCATGCCGCGAACGGCGAGGGCGCGGCGGGGGCCGCGGGCATGACCTTCCAGCGCGACGGCTCGAAGGCCGGCCGTGTGCTCGAGCGGGGTCGGTCGGAGCGCGTGGACGCGATCCTCGACGACCCGGAGATCAACCTCGAGATCGCGCGCCGGCTCGGCGCCCGCTCGGCGCTCTACGTCCCGCTCGTGCACGGCGGGACGCCGGTCGGCGTCGTCGCGGCGTACGACAAGCACGGGGGCGATCCGAGCTTCTCGGCCGAGGACCAGCGGGTCGCCGAGACGCTCGCGTCGCGCGCGGCGACGGCCGTCGACCTGTCGCAGCGCGTCAGCCGCGACGTCGTCCGCCGCGTCGTCGAGGCACAGGAGCTCGAGCGCAAGCGTCTCGCACGCGAGCTCCACGACGAGACCGGGCAGGCGCTGACGTCGATCCTCCTCGGCCTGCGCGGCCTGGGCGAGAGCGAGACGGCGGCGGAGCTCCGGGAGCTCGTCGTCGCGACGCTGCAGGACGTGCGCCGGCTCGCGGTCGAGCTGCGGCCGAAGGCGCTCGACGACTTCGGGCTCGTCCCCGCGCTCGAGCGCCTGCTGGAGACGTTCCGCGACCAGACGGGCATCGCCGTCGAGCTCGAGACGCGGCTCGGCAGCGAGCGGCTCACACCCGAGGTCGAGACGGCGCTGTACCGGATCGTCCAGGAGGCGCTGACGAATGTCGTGAAGCACGCGGGCGCGGGGAAGGTGAGCGTGCTGCTCACGCAGAAAGGAACGACCGTGGTGGCCGTGGTGGAGGACGACGGCGAGGGCTTCGCGCCGGGCACGGTGCGCCAGACGGCGACGGGCGGGCTCGGCCTCGTCGGGATGCGCGAGCGGATCGGCCTCCTCGGCGGGCGGCTCACGATCGAGTCGTCGCCGGGCGCGGGGACGACGCTCGTGGTAGAGGTTCCCACGTCGTGACCGAGCCGATCCGCGTCCTGATCGTCGACGACCACGCCGTCGTGCGCGGCGGCCTGCGTCGGATTCTCGACGCCGAGTCCGACATCACCGTCGTCGGCGAGGCCGCGAACGGGCGCCAGGCGATCTTCGAGACGATCGAGAACACGCCCGACGTCGTCCTGATGGACGTGGTGATGCCGGAGAAGTCGGGCATCGAGGCGATCCCGAGCGTCCTCGAGGCGGCGCCCGACGCCAAGGTGCTGATCCTCTCGATGCAGGACGACCCGAGCTACGTCCGCGAGGCCTTCGCGGCGGGCGCAGCCGGCTACGTGCTCAAGGAGGCCGCCGACGCCGAGGTCGTGCACGCCGTGCGCGAGGTCGCGGGCGGCGGCCGCTACGTCCACCCGGCGCTCGGCGCGCGGCTCGTCGCCGCCGACGCCGAGGCGCGCCAGCGCGCCGAGGAGGACCCGCTCTCCGACCGGGAGCGCGAGGTCCTGCGCCTGCTCGCGCTCGGCCACACGAACCAGGAGATCGCGAAGATGCTCTACATCTCGGTGCGCACGGCCGAGACGCACCGGGCGCACATCATGCAGAAGCTCCGCCTCTCGACCCGCGCCGAGCTCGTGCGCTACGCCCTCGCGCGCGGGCTCCTGGACGAGGACGCCGAGGCCGAATGACGCGCTAGGCCCCGGCCGCGGGCACCTCCTCGGTCCGGCCCAGTCCGTGCGTCAGGAACCGCCGGCGGCAGTCGTCGGAGCAGAACTGCCGGCGCACGCCTTCGTGCTCGAGCGACGGCGCACGGACGTCAGGATCGAGCACGAGCCCGCACCACGGATCGACGACGACCTCGGGCGCGGCGGTGCCTGCGAGCTCGTTCAGGAGCATCAGCTCGTTGAGCAGCAGCCGCGGCAGCAGGAAGTGCTCGTGGACGCGCTCGCGACCGCTCCTCCCCAGGGCCTCGGCACGCTCCCGATCGTTGAGCAGCTCGACGATCGCGGCGGCCGCCGCCTCGGAGGAGTCGACGAGCACGCCGCCGGTGCCGTCGGCGAGCTGGAGCGGAATCCCGCCCGCGCGCCCGGCCACGACCGGCGTCCCCTTCCACAGCGACTCGGAGATGACGAGCCCGAACCCCTCGCGGATCGACTTCTGCAGCACGACGGAGCTCAGGCGCTGGAAGGCGTTGACCTCGATGTTGCCGACGCCCGTGAGGTTGGTGAAGAGCTTGATCCGGTCGTCGCCGCCCGCCTCCGCCTGGATCTCGCGATAGAGGTCCCACCCCTCGGGATCGTCGAGCGCCATCGACCCGACGAGCGCCAGCTGGAGCTCCGGCACCTCCTCCCGCGCGAGGCGGTACGCCTTGATCACGCCGAGCGGGTCCTTCCACGGGTCGAACCGCGACACCTGGGTCACGAGCGGTACGCCGATGCGGACCCCGATCCAGTCGAGCACCTGCGTCGCGGTGATGCGCGCGAGCGGCAGGTTCTTGGGGCTGAGCGGGTCGATCGCCGGCGGGATCACCGCGATCCGGTCGATCGGCAGGTCGGGCGGGACGAACTCCCGCAGCGTGAAGACGGCCGCGTCGTAGTCGGTGAGGAAGCCGCGGAGGAACTCCCACGTCTCCGGGTTCGGGACGCTCGTCTCGATGTGGCAGCGCCACACCCACTTCGCGTCGCCCTTGCCGTGCAGCGGCAGGATCGCGGCCGGCTGCGGGTCGTGCACGACGACGAAGTCGTAGTCGTCGCCGAGGAGCTCCGCGTTCCGGGCGGAGGTCGCGAGGTAGGCGTCCCGGTCGGCGGCGCCGATCGAGCGGGGGTCGCCCTGGAGCCCGTTGTGGATCGCCTTCGTGACGCGGAAGAACGGCTCGTCGCCGGTGATCACGTGCCAGTCCACGTCGAGGCCGAGGTCCGCGAGCAGCGGGACGCCCGACCGGAGCAGCTCCGACACGCCGCCGCCGTACGGCGTCGCGTTCAGGTGGAGGATCCGCGCCCCGCGCAGGCGCTCGGCCTCGCGGTCGAGTGCCTCGAGCACGTGGATCGGGACGACGTTGAAGTACGACGCGAGCGAGCGCTCGCCGACCTCGACCTGCTGGAGCCGGGTCGAGTGCTCGTTGGGCGCGCTGCGCGCCCTGGAGTCGTGGGTGTGCGTGAACGCCATCGTTCCTCCTCCTCTACGCGTACCGGATCGCGTCGCCCGGCCGGAGACGCACGGCCCGGCGGAGCGGAACCCGGATGATCAGGAGCGCGATCACGACCGTGCCGACGAGCGCGATCACGAGGTTGAGCGGCGGGAAGCTGAAACCGAAGTCGATCTTCACCACCTCCAGCATCAGCCAGCTGAACAGGCGCGCCAGCGCGTACCCGACGGGGATGCCGAGCAGCCACCCGGCGAGCGCGACGGCGACCCCCTCCGCCGTGAAGATGCGGCGGATGTCGCGCGCACGCGCGCCGATACAGCGGAGGACGCCGATCTCGCGCGTCCGCTCGAGCACGCTCATCGTGATCGCGTTCACGAGCCCGACCATGCTGATCGCCACGATCAGCAGCCCGAGCACGCCGATCGCGGTCGAGATCACCTTGTTCTGGCTCACGTTCGCCCGCTGCGCCGAGTACTTGACCTGGGTGCCGACGCCGTAGCCGGCGGCCGTGAGCCGGTTCTCGAGCCGTGTCGTCGTCCGGTCGATCGCGCCGTGGTCGGCGCTCGTCGTCGCGATCAGGTAGCCGTTGACGGTGTCGCGCTGCAGGAGCTCCTGCAGCGTCTGCAACGGCACGTAGAAGTTGACGCCGTTGTACCACTGGCTCGAGGTCTCGCCGATGACGCGGAACGAGGCCGGACCCGCCGCCGTCTGGAGCGTCACCGTCTCGCCGACGTGCGTGCCGGTCGTCCGCGCGAGGTTCCTCGCGATCACGGCGACGCGTGCGCGCGACGCGGCCTCCGCCCCGGTGAACATGCGTCCCTCGGTGATCGGCGTCCGGAACAGCGGCTGCTCGGGAAAGCCGTCGAGGAACGCGTCCTCGCCCTTGAACGTCAACAGGTTCGTCAGCGTCGGCTGCGCCCGCGCGACGCCCGGCGTCGTCCGGATCAGCCGGTCGGCGCGCGCGTCGAACTGCGTGCCGACGACGGTGTTGAGCTCGATGTCCCAGCGCGCCTCGTTCCAGACCGCGTTCGTGGTCCTCGTGACGCTGTCGACGAGCGCGAGCACCGCCAGCAGCGTCCCGACGGCGAGCGCGACCTGGACGACGGTCGTGATGCTGCGCCGTCCGCGCCGGGTGACGCTGCGGACGCCGATCTGCGCCGTCCGCGGGAGGAACCCGACCCGCCGCAGCGAGCGGTCGAGCGCCGCCTGCCCTCCCTGGAGGGCAGGCACCTCCTCCAGCCCCTCGCGCACCGGGATCCTCGACCCGCGCCGGACCGCCGGCAGTGCCGCGAGCGGCGGTGCGACGAGGCCGACGGCGACGCTCGCGACCACGACGGGGACGGAGACCTCGAAGCCGGGCGTGATCGCGAAGAAGCTCGAGCCGAAGAAGCGGACGACGGCGTTCGCGATCAGCAGCCCGAGCACGACGCCGAGCACCGAGCCGGCGGCGCCGAGCAGCAGCGCGGTACGCAGGTAGACGCCGCGGATCTGCCGGCGCGTCCCGCCGATCGCCTTCATCATCCCGATCTCGCGCCGCTGCTCGCCGACCAGCGTCGTCATCGTGTTCGAGATCAGCACCAGCCCCGCCAGCAGCGCGAGCACCGTGAACACGTTCATCAGCGACGCGAGCTGGTCGAAGAGCTCCTTCCCGGGGTAGGTTCCCGGCTCGCGGACGTCCGGCAGGTCGGAGAAGGACCTGAAGGCGGTGTTCGCCGCGAGGTACCGCCGCGCGGCGGCGACCGTCCGGGCCGCGGCCGCCTCGCTCGCGTCGGCGAGGCGAAACTCCAGGCTGCTGTACCCGGGGTCGGCGCCGAGCCTCGCGAGCAGCGTCGGCGTCGAGTAGAGGACGACGGCGTCGAGGCCGAGCGCCGCCTGGCTGCCGATCAGGTTGCGGGCGACGCCCGTGACGGGGACGGTCAGCGTCCGGCCGCCGACGCCGACGACCCGGATCGTGCTCCCCTCCGCCCCGGTGAAGCGGCCCTGCTTGTCGTTCTGGACGTCGCTGACGACGCCGGACCCCGTCGGGAGCGCGCCGGAGACGAGCGAGACGACGTCGACGGTCTGGCGGGCGTAGTCGGGGGCGGCGACGACCACCGCCTTCACGCGGCGCTCGCCGATCCACACGCGCGTCTGGAAGTAGCTGCGCCCGTCGACGGCCTCCACGTTCGGGAGGCGACCCAGCGCGTCCAGTTGTGCCGCCGACAGCGCGAGCGGCTTCGTGCTCAGCGTGAGATCGGGCAGCCGGTTCGCCTCGACCTCCTTCTGCATCGCCGTGTCCATCAGCGACGGGATCGCGAAGATCCCGACGCTCGCGACGGCGATCGCGAGCGTCAGCACCGTGAAGACGGTGCGCGCCTTCCGCCGCGTCAGGTCGGTGACGGACTTCTTGAGGACTGCGGACCCCATGACCGCCTCCTCACTGCCCGACGACGAGGCCGTCGCGGATCGTCACGACCCGCCCGGCGCGGGCCGCCAGCCCGAGGTCGTGGGTCACGTAGAGGACGGTCTTGCCCTCGTCGTTCAGCCGGTGCAGCAGCTCGAACATCTCCGCCGCCGTCTGCGTGTCCAGGTTGCCGGTCGGCTCGTCGCCGACGATCAGCTTCGGGTCCGAGGCGAGCGCGCGCGCGATCGCGACCCGCTGCTGCTCGCCGCCCGAGAGCTCCGCCGGGAGGTGCTCGAGCTTGTCGCCGAGCCCGACCAGCGCCAGGTTGTGGCGGGCGCGCTCCGCGCGCTCGCGCTTCGATCCCTTGCGGGCGAAGTCGAGCGGCAGCATCGCGTTCTCGTGCGCCGTCAGCGTCGGCAGCAGCTGGAAGAACTGGAACACGATGCCGACGTTCGCGCCGCGCCAGACGGCGAGCTCCTCCTCGCTCATCGCGTCGATCGCGCGGCCGTCGACGGCGACCGTGCCCGCCGTCGGCCGGTCGATGCCGGTGATCATGTTCATGATCGTCGTCTTGCCGCTCCCCGAGGGCCCGACGATCGCGACCATGTCGCCCTCGTCGATCTCGAGGTCGACGCCGCGCAGCGCCGCGTACTCGAGCTTCCCCGTCCGGTAGACCTTCTCGACGCCCGCCAGCGTGATCAGCGGCATCGCGTCGTCGGCCCCGTGCGTCCTCGGCGCGGGCTCGATCGCAACTGCCATCCCCCTCACCTCCGAATCCGGTCGCTCCCGCCCGGGGGCGGCGCGGAACGGGCGACGACCCCAGCGCCGGACCGGCTTCGGCAACCGCGCCGCACGCACCCGCGGGTTCCGCGGCGAGTCTGCGCGAGCGCCGGCCGCGTGGAGTCGGCCGTCACTACGGAGTGTGCGGCCGGGGAAACTACGCGCTCGGAGCCGGCGACCGGACGACGAGGACGGAGCACGCGGCGCGGTGCGCGACGCGCTCGCTCACGCTCCCGAGGGCGCGCAGGCCGTGCAGGCCTCCGCCCGAGGGAATCCGAGCATTCCCCGATGGGGGGTCCGGCGGCGTCGAAGAGGCTCGACCTGCCCCGACCACCGGAGTGTGCGATGACCGGAACCGACCAATCGGGGTCGACACCGGCGACCGTCGCCGACGTGATGCTGCGCGAGCCGCTCGAGGTCGCACCGGAGGACACGCTCGGCGAGGCCGCCGAGAAGCTCGACGAGCGGGACGTCGGCTCCGCCCTCGTGACCGAGTACGGGCGCCTGATCGGCATCGTCACCTCGCGCGACCTCGTCCGCGCGCTGGCCGGCCGGATCCACTCGAGCGAGGCGCGCGTCCGCGACTGGATGACGGCGGAGCCGGTGACGGCCGACCCGTCCACCACGATCGACGAGGCGCGGGCGCTGATGCTCGAGCACGGCTTCCACCACCTGCCGGTGGCGGTCGACGGGCGGCCCGTCGGCGTCGTGGGCCTCCGGGCCGTCGTGCCTGGCGCGCGCGGCGCGACCGCGTCGCCGGCCCGATCCGACCGCTGATCGCCCCCATTTTCTCTGACGTTCGTCGGATTTGAACCCGTCGCGGCGGCTCCGTAGCCTGCCGCGCGGATGGGGACGCAGACGGCCTTCACGATCGCGGTCCTCTACGCGGTCGTCACCGTTCTCGGCCTCGCCGCCGCGCTCGTCGTCGCACGCTCGATGCGCCGCCGCAGCGAGGAGGAGGTCGCGCGGTACCGGCACAACGAGGTGCGGTGGCTCGGGATCGTGATCGGCCTGCTCGCGATCCTCCTCGTCTCGACGATCTTCCTGATCCCCTACGACGACGCCGCGTCGGCGGCGAAGGGCGCGCGTGTCGTACGGGTCACGGCCGCGCAGTTCGCCTGGCAGATCGAGCCGTCGACGATCCCCGCCGGCGTCCCGATCGAGTTCCACCTGCGCTCGCGCGACGTCAACCACGGGTTCGGGATCTACGACGAGCACGACAACCTCAAGAAGCAGGTGCAGGTGATCCCGGGCGAGACGCAGACGCTCGTCTACACGTTCGAGGAGCCCGGCACGTACCGCATCCTCTGCCTCGAGTTCTGCGGCGTCGCCCACCACGGGATGATCGGGCGCCTCCGGGTGACGGCGTGACCACCGTCGCCGCAGACGAGCCGTTCGAGCTGGCGCCGGCCGAGCTCGAGACGTCGCGCCGGGTCGCCGCCGCGTACGTCTGGACGGCGAACGCGATCCTGCTCGTCACGGGCGCGCTCGGCGTGCTGCTGCGCTTCAGCCAGGCGGACGTCCCGGGCCGGGTGGCCGACAACTTCTGGTACGCGACGATGACCGTGCACGGGCTCGGCGCGTTCCTCGGCTGGGCCGGGTTCGCGGTGATGGGCTTCGCGTTCTGGGTGCTCGCGCGCGTCGGGTTCCCCCTGCGGCGCGGCGGGCTCGCGCTCGCATGGCTCACGTACTGGCTGATGGTGGGCGGCGTCGTCCTCGTCGTGATCACGACGCTCGGCATGGGCTTCGGCGCCTCGTGGGTGTTCCTCTACCCGCTGCCGTTCCACCCCGCGGGGCAGTGGGGCGACTGGGCGACCGCGCTGTTCCTGACCGGCGTCCTCCTCGTCGGCCTGTCGATCGTCACCTGGTGCCTCTCGGTCCTCAACACCGTGATCGGCCCCGCGCTGCACGCCGTGAAGAGCGGGATCGCCAACCGCCTCGGCGTCGCGCTCGGCTTCGGCTACCTCTGGCCGAGGCGCTTCGCGACGAATCCCCGGTCGGTGCCCTACGCGGTGATCCCGCTGACCGTGATCGCGATCGACATGATCATCGCGACGCTGCCGCTGGCGGGGCTGCTCGTCCAGAACATCGTCCAGGTGTTCGAGCCGAGCGTGACGGTCGACCCGCTGCTCGCGAAGAACATCCTCTGGTGGTTCGGCCACCCCGTCGTCTACCTGCTGCTCTTCCCCGCGGTCGCCCTCTACTACTACCTCGTCCCGCGCTACGCGGGCCGCCCGCTCGTGGCGGCGAACGTGATCGCCGTGGCGTGGACGGTCGCCGTGATCGCGAACGTCGTCGTCTGGGCGCACCACATCTACCTCGACTACCCGACGGGCGCGCAGGCGGTCGTCAACACGATCATGCAGCCGACGACGTTCGCGCTGGTGCTGCCCTCGGCGCTCTCGATCTACAGCCTCGGAGCGACGATGTACCGCTCGAACTGGACGTGGACCGGCGCCTCGACGGCGCTCTTCCTCGGCATCGTCTCGTGGCTCCTCGCCGGGCTCTCGGGCGTGATCAACGCCACCATCGCCGCCGACGTCGTCGTCCACAACACGCTCTGGATCGTGGGCCACTTCCACCACATGGCCCTGCTCAACATCGGCCTCCTGATCTTCGGGGCGACGTACGCCTTCCTCCCCGACCTGACGGGGAAGCCGCTGTACAGCGACGCGATGGCGAAGTGGCACGTCTGGCTGACGTTCGTCTTCGGCACGCTGAACTCCGCCTTCTGGCTCGTGCAGGGGCTCGACGGCGCGCCGCGCCGGTTCTCGGTGCTCCCCAACGGCTGGTGGGAGGACCTCTCGAAGGCCGCGCTCCCGGTCGTCGCGATCCTCGCGGCGGCGCAGCTGCTGTTCGCGTGGAACATCGTCCAGACGATGCGTGGGGCCGGCTACCGCGACGCCGCCGAGCGGCGCCGCCGGCGCCCCGTCGCCGCGGCGGAGGCCGCGGTCACCTTGCTCGTCCTCGGCCTGCTCGCGCTCACGTTCTTCGTCGGGTACTTCATCGGCAGGGAGAGCGCCGACGAGGGCACGGGCGGCGCGGCGGCGACGACGGCCGCGGCACCCGGGACCGGCGGGGGCGAGGACGTGCAGAGCCTGCCGGGCGCGAAGGTCTTCGCCTCGGCGGGCTGCAGCTCGTGCCACACCCTGTCGGCCGCGGGCGCGAACGGCGCCGTCGGGCCGAACCTCGACGGGACGACGCTCTCCGAGCAGCAGATCGCGGCCGTCGTCACGAACGGCCGCGGCGGGATGCCGTCCTTCCAGGGGCAGCTCGGCGAGGACGAGATCGCGCAGGTCGCGGCCTACGTCGCCGCGGCGCGACGAGGCGGCTGACGGGCTCGCAAACCCGGCTTCGAACCCGCGGAAAGCCGCAGCGGACGGCCGCGCCGACGCCGATGAGCCCCGCCCGGCGAGGGCCGAGGATCCTCCTGACCGACCTGAGGAGGAACGATCGATGACGACCCGTGTGGCAATCAACGGCTTCGGCCGCGTCGGACGCGCGGCCTTCCGGTCCGCGTACGAGCGTGGGATCGGGATCGAGTGGGTGGCGATCAACGACCTCGCCGACGCGCCCACGCTGGCGCACCTGCTCCGCCGCGACACCGTCTACGGCGCCTTCCCCGGCGAGATCGACGCGACCGACGACGCGATCCTCGTCGACGGTCGGCCGATCCCCGTCCTGAGCGAGAGCGACCCGGAGCGCCTGCCCTGGCGTCGGCTGGGCGCCGACGTCGTGCTCGAGGCGACCGGGCGGTTCCGGTCGCGCGCAGAGGCCGAGAAGCACCTGCACGCCGGTGCGCTGAAGGTCCTGATCTCGGCGCCGGCGAAGGACCCGGACGTGACGGTCGTGCTCGGCGTCAACTTCGACGCGTACGACCCCGACGCGCACGCGATCGTGTCGAACGCGTCGTGCACGACCAACTGCCTCGCGCCCGTCGCGAAGGTGCTGCACGACGGGATCGGGATCCGGCACGGACTGATGACGACGATCCACGCGTACACGGGCGACCAGCGGCTCGTCGACCTCCCGCACAAGGACCTGCGGCGGGCGCGCGCGGCCGCGATGAACATCGTCCCGACCTCCACCGGCGCCGCGAAGGCGATCGGTCTCGTGATCCCCGAGCTCGAGGGGCGGCTGCTCGGCTTCGCCGCGCGGGTCCCCGTGCCGACCGGGTCGCTCGTCGACCTCACGGTCGAGACGGAGCGCCCGACGAGCATCGCCGAGGTCAACGCGCTCTTCGAGGAGCGGGCGAACATCGGCGACCTCGCCGGGATCCTCGCCTACAGCGAGGAGCCGCTCGTCTCGAGCGACGTGATCAAGTCGCCGTTCTCGTCGCTCTTCGACGCCGGCCTGACGACCGTCGTCGGCGGCAGCCAGGTGAAGGTCGTGGCCTGGTACGACAACGAGTGGGGCTACTCGACCCGCCTGGCCGAGCTCGCGGAGCGCGTGCTCGCGCCGGTTCCCCAGCTCGTCTGAGCGTCGCGCGAGCGGCCGGGCCCGCGTTACGCGGGTCCGGCGGCCGCGCGCTGCTCGACCACCGTGGCGTCCGCGACGGGCACCCCGATGTGGACCGTCGTGCCCGCGCCCGGCCGGGACTCGATCTCGACCGTCCCGCCGACGAGGCCTGCACGCTCGCGGATCCCGACGAGGCCGAACCCCGACCAGTCCCCGCCCGCGTCGAAGCCCACGCCGTCGTCGCGGACCGCGACCTCGACGGCCGAGAGCGTGCGCGTCACGGCGACCTCGACGCTCGACGCGGCCGCGTGCTTCACGACGTTCGAGAGCGCCTCCTGCACGACGCGGTAGATCGTGTCCTCGACCTGCGGCGAGAGACGCACGGGCGCGCCCGCCTGCCCGCGGAGCTCGACCCGGAGGTCGACGGCGACGTCATGGACCTGCGCCGCGCGCTCGACGAGCGCCTCGAGCGCCGCCGGCAGGCCCATCTCGTCGAGCGCCGCCGGCCGGAGATCGGTGATGAGCGCGCGGAGGGCGCCCACCGCGACGCCGATCCGCTCGCCGATCTGTTCGAGCGCCGCCGAGCGCTCGTCCGCGTCGTCCGAGCGGCGCGCGACGGCAGCCAGGAGCTTCAGCGCCGCGAGCTCCTGGAGCGTCTCGTCGTGGAGCTCGCGCGCCCACCGCCGCCGCTCCTCCTCCTGCGCCTCGATCCGCCGCTGCAGCGTCCCCGCGGCGACGTCCTGCGCGGTCGCGACCGCGAACGCCGCGCTGAGCGCGAACGCCGTCAGGACGTGCTCGTCCCACGCCGTGAACCCGGGGCCGTCGACCAGCCGGTCGAACGCCGACAGCACCCCGAGGCGGCGCCCGCGGAACACGAGCGGCACGACGAGACCCGTCTGCGCGCCCGTCTGCTCGGCCAGGGCGAACCGCAGTCGGTGCGACGCGTCCGCGAGCCGCTCGGGCCGCCCGGTCCGCAGCACCTCGCCCGCGACGGTGTTGTCCAGCTCGATCCGCTCCCCGAGCAGCGACTCGTCGAGGTCACCCGCCATCGCCCGCACCTCGAGCTCCGACCCGCGCGCGAGCAGCACGATCGCCGCACGCGCCTGCGTGAGCGCGCGCCCGCGCTTGACGATCAGCTCGAGGACGCGGTCGAGGTCCGTCTCGCCGGCCACCGCCCGGGCGATCTCCGTCGTCGCCTCGAACGTCGCGACGGCACGCTCGAGCTCCGTCCGGCGCTGCTCCGTCCCGGAGTACGCACCGGCGTTCGCGATCGCGATGGCGGCCCAGTCGGCGAGGACGACGAGCGCCTCCTCGTCGGCCTCGTCGAACGTACCGCCGCGCTTCTCGGTCAGGTACAGGTTCCCGTACGGCTCGCCGCGCACGACGATGGGCGCGCCGAGGAAGGTCCGCATCGGCGGGTGGCCCGGCGGGAACCCGTACGACGCCGGGTGGCGGCCGACGTCGCCGAGGCGCAGCGGCACCGGGTCGCTGATGAGCGCGCCGAGGACGCCGCGCCCGCGCGGAAGGTCGCCGATCGCGCGGTGGGTCTCCTCGTCGATCCCGAGGGTCAGGAATCGCTCGAGCTCCCGTCGCTCCGGGTCGAGCACGCCGAGCGCCGCGTACTCGGCGTCGGTCAGGTCGCGCGCGGCCTCGAGGACGCGCTGCAGCACCGTCTCGAGGTCGAGCTCCGCGACGAGGCCGCGCCCGACCTCGATCAGGCGCCTGAGCCGCGCCTCGTCCGATCCATCACCCATGACCTCCGGGCGATTGTCACACGGCGCCGGCGCGCGCTCAACCGACGAATGACGGCGGCGGCGCGATCCCGAGCGGCTGCCGGGTCGGTCGCACGAGCCGGAGCGCGCTCGCCGAGTCCGCGTAGATGCTCCTGCCCGGGAGCGAGTAGCGGCCGTCGAAGTCGACCGAGCCGTTCAGCTCGACGATCGTGTACCCGTCTCCGAGCGGCAACAGGTCGACTCCGATCACGTCGGCGCCGACCGCGGTCGCCGCGGCGATCGCGAGAGCCCGCGCCCCCGCCTGCGGGATGGCGGCGACGAACGAGCCGCCGAGCGAGACGTTCGTCCGCCACTCCCCCGGCGCGGCCTGACGCTCGATCGCGCCGACCACGTGGCCGGCGGCGACGACGACGCGGAGGTCGCGACCGCGCGAGGGAACCAGCTCCTGGACCAGCGCGCCGTGCCGCCTGAACCACCGTCTCGACGCGAGGTCGCGCAGGCGCCGCTCGAGCTCGGCCTGCGTCTCGCACCGGAACACGTCGATGCCCCAGCTGCCGAAGCGCGGCTTCACGACGACCGGCGGCCTGAGCGGGCCGATATCGCCGTCGCGGACGACCGTCGTCCGCGGATGCGGGAGCCCGGCGCCTCCGAGGACGCGGGCCGTCCGGAGCTTGTCGTGCGCCACGAGCAGGCTGAACGCGCCGTTCAGGACGGTCGCGCCGCCGCGCTCGAGCAGCAGCAGGTCGAGCAGGCCCGGCTGGACGCCGTCGAGGGTCGGGAGCACGTCGATCCGCCCGAGGATCACGTCGCCCGGGCGGGCGACCGTGCGCACCTCCGTCGGTGCGGCAACGGTCACGTCGATCCCGAGCGCACCCCAGCCGGCGAGCAGCCCCACGTGCGTCTCGCCGACGGGGTCGCCGACGATGACCACGCGGCGGGTCGCCCTGCGGCTACCGTTCGGCGCCGTTCCCATGGACGTGAGCATCGCCCGGGACCGCCGCCGGTTCATCGGTATCACTCCGCCCGTCGGCACCCGCGATTTCCCCGACGACGGCGGGCCGCAGCGGCTCCGCGTCGACGAGCTCGACGGCGACGACCGTCCGCCCCGAGCGCTCCGCGGCGTCGATCGCGCGCGCCGCGGCGACGCCGAGCCGGGGGGCCTCGACCGTCACCTCGGTGCGCTCGCCGCCGGCGAGGCGCAGCCGGAGCGAGAACGGGCGGCGGGTCGCGACCGACACGGCCAGCAGCGGCTGGAGCGCGACGAGGAGGACGTCGAGGACGACGCCGGCGCCGAGCACCCGCGCGACGGCCTGCGAGCCGAGGTCGGTCCAGATCGCGGCCGTCACCGTCGCGACGAGCGCGACGGCGACGACCGTGGCGGCGCCGAACAGGGACTGCACGACCACCGGATCGCGCGCCCGGCGCCGTGCCGCGAGGGCTGCCGTCTGCGCCGCCGCGGCCGCGGCCGCGGCCACTGACCCGAGCAGCTTCCCCACCGTCTCCGACGACCCGTCCGTCCACACGGTGACGAGGGCGAGCGCGAGGCCGGCAGCCGCGAGGGCGAGGCTCGTCGCCGCGAGCGCCGGGTGCCGTCCCTGGTCGAGGAGGACGCCGGACGGCAACGCGAGGAGGCCGAACAGCGCAAGCAGCCCGGTCGTCGCGAGGATCCGCCCCTCCGTGTCGCCGAACTCGCCGAGGAGCAGCACGCCGATCGCGAACAGCGCCGTCGCCGTCGACGCGGCGACGACGGCACCGAGGGCGATCCGCCGGACCCGAACACTGCGCCCGGCGGCGGCCGGCCCCGGAGCGACCTCCGCCTCGCGTCCCTCCATCGCCACCCTCCCGATGCGGGGCCGCCCGGGGTCCGGGCGGCCCCGTCACTGCGTCACCTGCCGGCGATCGCCACCTTGTGCGGCGCCGCCGCCTCGGTCTTCGGCGCGCGGATCGTGAGGACGCCGTCCTTGAACTCGGCGGTCATCGTGTCCGATGCCGCGCCCGCGGGAAGCTCGAAGCGACGCTCGAACTCCCGCGCCAGCCGCTCGTGGAGGTGGAAGGTCTTGTCCTTCTCCTCCTTCTCCTCCGCGCGCTCGCCCTTGACGACGAGCGTGTGGTCCGTGACCTCCACGGTCAGCTGCTCCTCGTCGAACCCGGGCACCTCGATCTCGAACACGTACTCGCGATCGGTCTCGTAGGCGTCCGCCGGGGGAAGCGGCAGGAAGCCGATGCCGACGTCGTCGAACAGCCGACGCATGCGGCGCTCCATCGAGTCGAGCTCCTGGAGCGGATTCCAGCGCACGAGAGCCATCACGCCTCCCTTCTCGTGTGGAGCGATCATCGCGACCCCCCACACGTTCGGTATCGGGCGCGCCCCCGATCGGCGCCGCGGCAACTACGGACGCCGTCGGCGAGAAGCGGGTCGGTGGGTTCCCGCATGCGCGGGCCGCCCCGGGCGGCGAGGCTCCCGGTGGATGGGTCGCCCGTCGCTCGAGAGCCAGCTGCGCTCCCTCGACGCCAACCTCGCAGGCGCGATCGAGGCGCTGACCGTACCCGCGTACGTGGTGGACGCGACCGGGCAGATCCGTTGGCTCAACGACGCTGCCAGGCAGATCGTCGGCGACGCCGTCGGCCGTGCGTTCACCGACGTCGTCGCCGCGGCCGACCGCGGGCAGGCGCGGACGGTGTTCACGCAGAAGCTGCTCGGCACCGCGACGGCGACCGACGTCGAGCTCGCATTGGTCGCCGCGGACGGCCACACGGTGTCGGTCGAGATCAGCTCCGCGGCGATCGGCGACGACGGGCGGACGGTCGGCGTCTTCGGGCTCGCGCGGCCCGTGGCCGAGACGCCTGCGCCCGCCGAGACGCCGTCGAGACCCGCACTCACGGCACGCCAGCTCGAGGTGCTCCGCCTCCTCGCGCGCGGCCGCACGACGGACGAGATCGCGTCGCAGCTCGGGGTCTCGAGGGAGACGGTCCGCAACCACGTGCGGACGCTCCTGCGCGGACTCGACGCCCACAGCCGGCTCGAAGCCGTCCTGAAGGCCGCCGCGCAGGGCCTCGTGCAGGTCTGAAAATCACCCCAGATGGGTCAGGCGGGACGCGGCGGCCGCACGCCACACTGCGCCGGTCGGAAGAG
>JBLNEO010000090.1:0-18210 GCA_050262775.1 Pseudomonadota bacterium
TGGCGCCCAGCCCCCCGCCCGCGGTCCTGTCGTCGGCGGGCGCCCCCGGGGCGACCGCGACCGGGGCGACGATCTGCGCGCGGACTACGCCGTAGCTGTGGCTCGCGCGCCGCGGGCGCCCGCGCGAACCGACCCTGGGGCGCTCTGCCTGCGTCACGGCGTCCATCGCCGCCCTCACCCTCACAGCCCCCGGAGCGCGCGCCATCGTCCGGAGCGGATGATCCCGCGCGTGGAGCGGCGGCACGGCTCATCCCGAGGGGATGATGCGTCCGTCCGACCCGATCGTGAGGCTGCGCACGATGCAGCGGGAGCGCGCTCAGCGATGCGCTGGCACCTGAACCTGCCCGGGCGACGGGACAAGGACGCCCCTCCGCCGGGCGACCGCGTTCCCGTGCCGGAGCGGCGGATCACCAGCCGGCTCGACGCGATCCAGGAGCGGCAGCTGTCCTCGGTTTTCGAGCCGCCGAAATGGCTGCGCGACCTCGGCCGCGCCGCCTGGCTGCTCGTCGGCGTCGTCCTGCTCGTCGCGGGCCTGGTCTGGCTCGTCGCCAAGACGGCGACGATCACCGTCCCGGTGCTGCTCGGCCTCGTGATCGCGACGGTCGCCTCGCCGCTCGTGAACGGGCTCCAGCGGCGGCGCGTGCCGCGCGCGATCGGCGCGCTCATCGTCCTGCTCGGGCTCCTCTGCGTCGCCGTCCTCGTGCTCGTCCTCGTGCTCGGCGGGATCGTGGCGCAGTCCGACGAGATCGCGCAGGCCGCGACCGCCGCGGCCGACAAGGCGCAGGCGTGGGTGCAGGACGCCGGGGTGGACGCCGACGGCGCGTCGAATGCGAAGCGGGAGGTCGAGAAGGCCGTGCCGGAGATCGGCGGCTCCCTCGTGCAGGGCGTCGTGAAGGGCATCTCCGGGCTCACGTCGCTCGCCTTCGCGCTCTCGTTCACGATCTTCGCCCTGTTCTTCCTGCTCAAGGACGGGCCGGCGTTCCGCGGCTGGGTCGACCGGCATCTCGGCGTGCCCCACGCGGTGGCGCAGGTGATCACGGGCGACGTGATCACGTCGCTGCGGCGCTACTTCACCGGCGTCACGATCGTCGCGGCGTTCAACGGCGTCGTCGTCGGGATCGGCGCGGTCCTCCTCGACGTGCCGCTCGCGGGCACGATCGCGGTCGTCACCTACGTGACCGCGTACGTCCCGTTCATCGGCGCGTTCGTCTCGGGCGCGTTCGCCGTCGTGCTCGCGCTCGGGAGCGGCGGCACCTCCACGGCCCTGGTCATGCTCGTGATCGTGCTGCTCGCCAACGGGATGCTGCAGAACGTGGTGCAGCCGATCGCCTTCGGCGCGACGCTCAACCTCAACCCGCTCCTCGTGCTCGTGGTGACGATCGCCGCCGGCAGCCTGTTCGGGATGTTCGGGCTGATCCTCGCGGCGCCGCTCGTCTCGGCCGCGGTCCACATCGTCAAGGACGTCGGCGAGATCCGGACGGCCGAGGTCGCGGCAGCCGCGGAGGCCCAATCCGAGGCCGGGCCGTCGCCGCCCGTGCCCGCGTGACGCCGCCGTGAGCCCGACGCGCATCCTCGTGACGCCCGCCCGCGGCGGCGACGACGGGCAGACGACCGACCTCTGGTGGGTCTTCCTCGTCACCGGCGCGCTGTGGCTCGTCTTCTCGCTGCTCGTGTTCCAGTTCGACGAGACGAGCGTGAACGCGATCGCGATCCTCGTCGGGGTCGCGTGCCTCGGCGCCGCCGCCTTCGAGCTCGCGACCGTGCCCGCGTCCGACGGCGCCTGGCGCGTCCTGCGCATCGCGCTCGCGATCGGCTTCGCGATCGTCGGCATCGTCGCCTTCGCCAACCCCGGGGACAGCTTCGACGCGCTCGCCTCGATCTTCGCCTTCTACCTGCTGCTCCGCGGGCTGTTCGAGGTAACCGTCGCGCTCCTCGACCGCGTCGGCGGACTCGCCTGGTGGATCGGCCTGATCGTCGGCGTCCTGCACATCCTCCTCGCGTTCTGGGCGGCGGGGAACTTCGGGCACAAGGCGTTCCTGCTCGTCGTCTGGGTCGGCGCCTCGGCGCTGGCCTACGGGCTGCTGCTGGTCGTCCGGGCGTTCGAGCTCCGGCCCCGCTAGCCGGAAGGCGCACGCGCCGCGCCCGGCTGGACGGTCGGGATCCGCTGCGCGTAGAAGAGCGCGACGAGCGCCGCGAGGGCGAGGATCACGAGCGCGGAGCGGAGCCCGTCGAGCCGGGCGTCGGAGTACGCGTCGAGCGCCGCGTCCGTCGTCGAGGACGTGGCCCCCGCCTCGTCGAGCGCGTCTTCGAGGTCGGCGTCCGACACGAACGGCACGTTGCCGACCAGCTCGACCTGCGCCTGCGCCTTCACGTCCGCCGGGATCGCCGGGCTCGCCTGGATGTTCGCGAGGAACGCCGAGGCGACCGCCGCCATCATCACGGAGCCGGCGAGCGCGGTCCCCATCGACGCCCCGAGGTTGGTCATCGTGTTCTGCACCCCGCCGACCTCGGGCGCCTCATCGTCCGGCACGGCCGACACCGTGACGCTGCCGAGCTGGGACGCGAGCGCGCCGATGCCGAGACCGATCAGGAGCATCGGCACGAACACGATCTCCGGGCCCGCGTCCGCGTCGAGCGCCCCCATCAGCACGACCGTGCCCGCGAGCAGCGAGAGGATCCCGGCGCGCACGACGAGCCGCGGCGAGACGTCGGGGAGCAGGCGAGGGATCCCGAGCGCGGCCAGGAGCAGGGTGACCGAGAGCGGCAGCAACCGCGCGCCGGTCGCGAGCGCGGAGAGCCCGAGGCAGACCGACAGGTAGAGCGGCACCACGAAGAACAGGCCGGCCTGCACGAGGTACTGGAAGAAGAACATCAGGACGCCGCCGCTCAACTGGCGGTTCTTCAGCATCCCCGGCCGCACCAGGGGCTCCTGCCCGCGCGAGACGCGGCGCGCCTCCCAGCGCGAGAACAGCCAGATGACGAAGATCCCGCCGAGGATCAGCCACGTGGTCGCGGAGATCCCGCCCCACGAGGGCGCGTCGGGCTTCGGCTGGATCCAGCCCCACTCGCTCGAGCGCAGGACGCCGAACACGAGCATCCCGAGTCCCGCCGCCGAGAGCACGGTGCCGACGACGTCGAGCTTCGGTCGGGTCTCGGCCGGCGCGTCGGCGATCCGGCGTGTGAGCACGAGGATCACGAGCACGATCACCACCTCGCCCGCGAACACCCACCGCCACGAGAAGTACGTGGTGCAGAAGCCCCCGATCAGCGGCCCGACCGCGACGGCGATCGCGCCGGCGGCGGCGACGAGGCCGTACGCCGCCGGCCGCCGCTCGGCCGCGAAGTTCCCCGCGACGAGGGCGACGATCGCAGGGAGGATCAGCGCGGCGCCGATCCCCTCGAGCAGCGACCAGCCGAAGAGCAGGACGGGCAGGCTCGGCGCGAGCGCCGTCGTGAGCGACCCGCAGCCGTAGATCACGCAGCCGATCGCGAACGCGCGCTTGCGGCCGATGATCGCGCCGACCTTCGCGCCGGTGATCATCAGCGACGCCATCACGAGCGTGTAGGCGGTGATCGCGCCCTGGATCCCCGTCACGGTCGTGCCGACGTCCTTCGCCACCGTCGCGATCGAGACGTTCATCACGGAGCTGTCCAGCGTCATCAGGAACTGCCCGGCGGCGAGCGTGAGCAGGACGAGCGTCGCGCCGCTCGCCCGCGAGGGTGCCGCAGCCTGGGTCGTGGTCACGCGGTCGCACCCCGGAGCAGGCAGGACGTCACGGCACGCACTCTCGCCGCCCGGCCTCCCCGGCGACATCACCCGCTCGGGATGAAGCGGCGCGCCGGGCGTCGGGCCGTCGGTCGGGCCGAGCCTCGACGGCGCGGGCCCCGGCCGGATGCTCCCCTAGGCGACCTCGGCCAGCTCGACGCCGCGGGCCGCGGGCGTCACCATCGTCCCGACCTCGCCGCGCACGAGCGCGGGCGTGTCGCCGATCGACCCGATCACCGCCGTCCTCCCCGTCCGTTCCACGAACTCGCACGCGGCGCGGACCTTCGGCCCCATCGAGCCGGCGGCGAACTCCGTCGCCGAGAGCGACGCGGGCGTCGCCCGCCTGATCGCGCGCTGACGTGGCGTCCCCCAGTCCGCGTAGACGGCGTCGACGTCGGTGACGATCGCGAGCACGTCGGCCCGGAGCTCGGCCGCCAGGAGCCCGCTCGCGAGGTCCTTGTCGATCACCGCCTCCACGCCCACGAGCCGCCGGCCGGCCGGCGCTGGCTCGTCGGTGTAGATCGTCGGGATCCCACCGCCGCCCGCGCAGATGACGATCCAGCCCCGCTCGAGCAGGGCCTCGATCGCCCCGAGCTGGAAGATTCGCTTCGGGAGCGGCGACGGGACCACGCGCCGCAGGCTGTCGCCGTCCGGCCGGAACGTCCACCCCTTCTCCGCCTCGAGCCGCGCGGCCTCGACCGCGTCGTAGAGCGGTCCGATCGGCTTCGTCGGGTTCCCGAACGCGGGATCCTCCGGGTCGACCTCGATCATCGTCAGGAGCGTCGCGAGGTGGCGGTCGAAGGGGAGCTCGTTGCCCAGCTCCTGCTCGATCATGTACCCGATCATCCCCTCCGTCTCGGCGTCGAGGACGTCGAGCGGGTAGACGTCCACCGGCGCGTACGCCGACCCCTGGAGCGCGAGCAGGCCCACCTGCGGGCCGTTGCCGTGCGAGAGCACGAGCTCGTGCTCGAGCGCGACGGGCGCCAGCGCCTTGCACGCCGCCCGCGCGTTCTCGCGCTGGTTCTCGGCCGTCAGCTCCTGCCCACGGCGCAGCAGCGCGTTGCCTCCGAGTGCGACCACCACGCGCATCGTCAGCTCCCCAGGGTCGCGACCATCACGGCCTTGATCGTGTGCAGCCGGTTCTCGGCCTCGTCGAAGACGAGCGAGGCGGGCGACTCGAAGACCTCCTCGGTCACCTCGAGCGCCTCGAGCCCGTACCGCTCGTACAGCTCCCTCCCGACAGAGGTGTCCGTGTTGTGGAACGCCGGTAGGCAGTGCATGAACTTCACGTCCGGATTGCCGGTGAGCGCCATGGTCTCGGCGTTCACCTGGTAGGGCGTGAGCAGCTCGATCCGGTCGGCCCACGCCTCCGGAGGCTCGCCCATCGACACCCAGACGTCGGTGCACAGCACGTCGCACCCGCGAACGGCATCCGCCACGTCGTCCGTGATCGTGATCCGCGCGCCGGTGTCCGCCGCGACCCGTCGTGCGAGGTCGACGAACTCGTCGGCCGGCCACAGCGACCTCGGCGCCGCGATCCGGACGTCCATCCCGAGCTTCGCGCCCCCGACGAGGTAGGTGTCGGCCATGTTGAAGCGCGCGTCGCCGAGGTAGCAGAACGCGACCTCGGCGAACGGCTTCGGGACGTGCTCCTTGATCGTGAGGAAGTCGGCGAGGATCTGGGTCGGGTGCCACTCGTCCGTGAGCCCGTTGTAGACGGGCACCCCCGCCCACTCCGCGAGCTCGTCCGCGATGCGCTCGCCGAAGCCGCGGTACTCGATCGCGTCGTACATGCGCCCGAGCACGCGAGCCGTGTCCTTCACCGTCTCCTTGTGTCCGATGTGCGACCCGGTCGGGCCGATGAAGGTGACGTGGGCGCCCTGATCGTAGGCGGCGACCTCGAACGCGCAGCGCGTCCTCGTCGAGTCCTTCTCGAAGATCAGCGCGATCTCCCTGCCGACGAGGCGCTGCTCCTCGCGGCCCTCGCGCTTCGCCGCCTTCAGCTCGGCCGCGAGCTCGATCAGGTACGTCAGCTCTTCCGCGCTGTAGTCGGCCAGCGTCAGGAGGTGCCGGCCCCGCAGGTCGATGACGGTGCTCATGTCACGCGCTCCTTTCCAGCGGCGCGGACGACGGGGCGCGTCACGAGACGGCCACCGCCATCTGCTCGTCACGAGGCTCTCGCCGACCGCCGTGCACGGCATCATCCCGCGCGGATGAAGCGAGCGGAGTCCGCGATCCGGTGCTGACGGCGTTCTTCTGGGGCTTCGTGGCGGCGTCGTCCCTGATCGTCGGCGCGCTCGTCGTCTTCCGCTTGCCCGTCCACGAGCGCGCGCTCGGAGCGGTGATGGCGTTCGGCAGCGGCGTCCTGATCAGCGCCGTCGCCTTCGAGCTCGTCGAGGAGGGGCTGAACACGTCCGCCGGCGAGGGAGGTGTCGCGCTCGGGCTGGCGATGGGCTCGCTCGTCTTCTTCGTCGGCGACCTGCTGATCGACCGCATGGGCGGTGCCGACCGCAAGCACTCGGGCGGCCGCCAGGCGGAGGGGTCCGCCCTGGCGATCGTGCTCGGGATCGCGCTCGACGGGATCCCGGAGTCGATCGTCCTCGGGATGACGATCGTCACCGGCGGCGGCATCAGCGCCGCCTTCCTCGCCGCCGTGCTGCTGTCGAACCTGCCCGAGTCGATCGCGGCCAGCAGCGGCCTGCTGCAGGCCGGGTGGGCGCGGTCGCGGATCCTCGGGCTGTGGGTCGCGATTGCCGTTGTCTCGGGCGTCAGCGCGCTCCTCGGCTACGGCCTCTTCGACTCGGCCTCGCCGCGGACGATCGCCTTCGTGCTGTCCTTCGCCGGCGGCGCGATCCTGACGATGCTGGCCGACACGATGATGCCGGAGGCGTTCGAGCACGGCGGCAAGCTGGTCGGCGTCGTGACGACGCTCGGGTTCGGGCTCGCGCTCGCGCTCAGCGCGCTCGACGCGTAGGCGGCGCCGCTACGGGCGCCGGGCGTTCGCGATCGCGAAGCACGGCGCCGCGGTCACGAGGAAGACCGCCCGGGCCGCGGCCCAGAGGAGCAGGAGCGGCAGCTGCGCCACGACCACGACCGGGCCGTACGTCGAGCCGTGCGCCCCCAGCGCGCGAACCGCGCGCACGCACCGCGCGGCGCCCCTCCCCGAGAGGCACGCGACGGCGAAGCAAAGGCGGTAGACCAGGCGCTCGAGCAGACCCGGCGGCACGACCATCCGCCTCTGATGCGTCGGGCGACCGCGCCGTAAACCCGCGAACCGTCACGAGGCGCCGCGGCGCCGCGGCCGTCCATCCGCCCCCGCGGACGGCGCGACCGCCGGACGCCTGCGGCGTGCCCCGCCGTCAGATCCCGAGGATCTGCTTCTTCTTCGCTTCGAACTCCTCGTCCGTGATCACGCCGGAGTCACGCAGCTTCGCGAGCTGCTGGAG
Source organism: Pseudomonadota bacterium (assembly GCA_050262775.1). GTDB lineage: Bacteria > Actinomycetota > Thermoleophilia > Gaiellales > Gaiellaceae > DATHTC01. Next base: position 7,213 of record JBLNEO010000090.1, read on the forward strand.
CTCGGCCGTGTAGTCCGGCTCGGCCGGGGCCGCCGGAGCGGCCGCAGGCGGCGGCTCGTAGTACTCGGGCTCGGGCTGCGACGCCTCGTACATCGCCATCTGGCGACGCGACGTCCGGCGCGCCGTCCGCCGTGCGACCCGTCTGCTGGGTCCGAACACCATCGTGACGTCTCCTCTCGGTCGACGATCCTCCCCTCGAGTGTGGCGCCTTCCTCGCGTGCGACCGTCATCCCAACCGGACGATCCGCGGGGCACGTTCGGCGGGTGCGCCGTAGGCGGTGAGTGCGGGTAACCGCCCGTCGCGACCGAGCCGCGGTGCGTACAACTCGGTCCTACGGTGTCCCGCCGTCTGCTCCTCATCCTCGTCGTGCTCGTCGCGGCCGCGGCCGTCGCGGCGGTCTCGGTGCGCGCCGGCGGACGCGACACGGCTCGCCCCGACTGCACGTGGGGTGGATCGTCGGTCTCGGCGACGGTCGTGGACGGCCGCGTGGTCGCGTCGACGCCCGAGACGAGCGGCTGCCTCCCCGGCGGCCGCTAGCGCTCGGGCGCGACGGCGCCGACCGGCCCGGGCCGTAGGCTCCTTCTCCGTGGCGACCCACGGCGCCGTCACGCGTCTCGCGCTCGTCGCCGCGGCGGTCGCGGCCCTGGCCGCCCCGGGCGCCGCAGCCGCGAAGAGCTTCGTGCTCCCGCAGGCGGACGTCGCCGTGACCGTCGGCCCCGACGGCTCGTTGCTCGTCGAGGAGTCGATCACCTTCGCGTTCGACGGCGCGTTCGAGGGCGCGTACCGCGAGATCCCGCTGCGAGAGGGCGAGACGGTCGACGCGATCGCCGTCGCCGAGGGCGGCGAGGCGTACCGGCCCGGCGCGTCGGCCGAGATCGGCTCGTCCGGGGATCCCGGCACGTTCGGCACGACGGCGATCGACGGCGGCGTCCGCGTCGTGTGGCACTACCGCGCCTCGTCCGGGGCCCGCACGTTCCTCGTCCGCTACCGCCTGCGCGGCGTCGCGGTCGCCTACGACGACGTCGTCGACGTGAACCTGAAGGTGTGGGGGGACGAGTGGGACGTGGGCCTCGCGCGGTTGACCGCGGCGATGGAGGGCCCCGGCCGCGTCGTCCGCGCGTGGGGGCACCCGGTCTGGGTGCGCGGCGACGTCACCATCGAGGGCTCCCGAGCCGACCTGCGGGCGCTCGCGGTGCCGGCGGGCCAGTTCGTCGAGCTGCGCGCCCTCTACCCGCGGGAGGCGTTCGCCTCCACCTCGGGCATGCAGGTGCGCGGAGGGAACGGCCTCGGCGCGATCGCCGCGGAGGAGCTGGCCGACGCGGCCGACTACGCAGCCGACCAGCAGCGGATCGACGACTGGATCGCGCATCCGCTGCGCGCGGCCGCCGTCCTCCTGCTGCTCGGCTTCGGGCCGGCGCTCGGCGTCCTCGCACTCGCGTGGTGGCTGTGGGGCCGCGAGCGCCCGACCGGCTACGACCGCGAGTACGAGCAGGAGCCGCCGTCGGAGCTCGAGCCCGCGCTCGTGCCGCCGCTGCTGCGTCAGTCGACGCAGGTCGGCTCGAACGAGTTCACGGCGACGCTCTTCGACCTCGTCCGCCGCGGCCGTTACACGGCCACGCCGACGACGACGGAGCGCGCCACCTGGGGCGGCCTGCGCCGCGAGGCCGTCGCAGATCTCCTCGTCGACCGCGGCACCGACGTGCCGCTCGCCCCCGTCGAGGAGCCCGTCGCCGAGGTCGTCGACTGGGTGCTGCGCCAGGGCGCGACGCCGCTGTCGAGCTTCCGCGAACGCATCGAGCGCGACCGCGTGGCGAACAGCAAGCGGTTCACCCGCTTCAAGGAGGCGGCGGCCGAGGCGATCGGCGGCCGCGGCTGGTTCTCGTCGGCGGGCCTGAAGCTGCTCGTGCCGGCGGCCGTCGTCCTGCTCGCCGGCGGCGCCCTCGCGCTCTGGCAGGCGATCGAGCACTTCCGGCCGGTCGCACCGAGCTGGGACAACGTCGTCACCTTCGCACTCGGGGCGTGCGCGCTCGCGAACGGCGCGCTGCTCGCAGGCGTCGGGTTCACACAGCGTTCCGTCTGGCGGCGGCGGAGCCGCGAGGCCCAGGGCGAGGCGGAGCGCTGGGAGGCGTTCCGCCGCTACCTGACCGACTTCCCCCGCCTCGCGGAGGCGCCCCCGGCGTCGCTCGAGCTCTGGGAGCGGTACCTCGTGTACGGGATCGCGTTCGGGATCGCGGAGCGCGTGCTCCAGGGCGCGCAGCTCCACATGCCGGCCGAGCTCCACGACCGCAGCTCCGTCTACTGGATCAGCCCGACGGGCGACCTCGGTTCGGGGCCGAGCGCGCTCGGCATCTCCGACCTGTCGGCGGGGTTCGGCTCGGCGCTCTCGCCGCCGTCGTCCGGCTCGGGCGGCGGCGGAGGCGGCTTCTCGGGCGGCGGCGGCGGAGGCGGAGGCGGGGGAGGCGGAGGCGCGTGGTGATCAGGCGCCGCGCCGCGCGAGCTCGTAGAGCGCGACCGTCCCGGCCATCGCGACGTTCAGCGACTCCGCGGCACCCGGCTGCGGGATCGTCGCGCGCCGCTCGCACCCGGCGACGACGTCGTCGGGGAGTCCGCCGCGCTCCGCGCCCAGCACGAAGGCGAGCGGCGGGTCGAGGTCGAGCGCGGGCAGCGGCTCGCCGCCCCGCGCGACGAGGGCGACGCGGGGCGCCGGCACCTCGTCGAAGCGCACGATCGGCACGCGGAAGATCGCGCCGGCCGACGCGCGCAGCGCCTTCGGCCCCGTCGGGTCGGCGCAGCCGGCGGAGAGCGCGAGCCCGGCGCCGAACGCGTCGGCGGCGCGCAGCAGGGTCCCGACGTTCCCGGGATCGGACACGCGCCACAGCGCGAGCGTCACGGCACGCAGCCCGCGCGGCAGGTCGTCGCGCCGGTAGATCCCGACGACGCGCGGCGGGTGCCCGAGCGTCGATGCCTCCGCGAGCAGCGCCGCCTCGACGGTCTCCCCCGCGACGAGGAGCTCGACCGGCGCGAGCCCCGCCGCGGCGGCCGCCTCGACGAGGTCCTCCCCCTCGCAGACGAACAGCCCCTCCCGCTCCCGCTGCCGGCGCGACGACAGGAGTCGCCGCACCAGCCGCAGGCGCGGATTCGAGGCGGAGGTGATCAGGCTATGCGGCGGAGCCGGCCGGCTCACGCTCGAGCGCGCCCTTCGCCTGCTCGGCGATGGCGGCGAACGCCGCCGGATCCGACACGGCGAGGTCGGCCAGGATCTTGCGATCGAGCTCGATGCCCGCCTTCCGGCAGCCCGAGATGAACTGGTTGTACGAGAGGCCGTGCTGCCGGGCGCCCGCGTTGATGCGGACGATCCAGAGCCGCCGCATCGTCCGCTTCTTCGCCTTCCGGTCGCGGTAGGCGTAGACGAGCGAGTGCTCGACCTGCTCCTTGGCCCGGCGGTAGCTGGAGTGCTTCAGGCCCCAGTAGCCCTTGGCCTGCTCGAGCACCTTCCGGCGCTTCTTGCGTGCGTGGACGGAACGCTTGACGCGGGGCATCGCTAGCTCAGATCCCCAGCTGCTTCCGGACCCGCGGCGCGTCGGTCTCCGACACCGGCTGATCCTTCCCGAACCGGCGCTTCCGCTTCGGCGACTTGTGCTCCAGGTTGTGCGACTTCATCGCGCGCCGGCGCAGCAGCTTGCCCGTCGCCGTCACCTTGAACTTCTTCTTCGCTGCGCTGACCGTCTTCTGCTTCGGCATCTGTCTTCTTCACTCCTGCGTTCTTCGTGGGCCCCAGCACCATCACCATGTTGCGGCCGTCCTGGAGCGGCGGGGACTCGATCAGGCCGATCTCCTTGAGGTCCTCCGCGAGCCGCATCAGGAGGGTGCGACCCCGCTCCGGGTGCTGCTGCTCGCGGCCCCGGAACATGATCGTCACCTTCACCTTGGCCCGCTGGTTGAGGAAGCGCTCGACGTGCCCCCTCTTCGTCTCGTAGTCGTGCACCCCGATCTTCGGCCTGAGCTTGATCTCCTTGATCTGGACGTTCGTCTGGTGCTTGCGCGCGAGCTTGGCCTTCTGCTCCTGCTCGTACTTCCACTTGCCGAAATCCATCACCCGCGTGACGGGCGGATCGGCCTGGGCGGCGACCTCGACGAGGTCGAGCCCCTTGGAGTACGCGTACTCCCGGGCCTCGTCGGCGGTCTTGATCCCGAGCTGTGCGCCGTCGGAGTCGATCAGGCGTACGCGGGGCACGCGGATCTGCTCGTTGATCCGCTCCTGGCGGATGACGGGCCGGACTGGCTCGAAACGGGGCCGACGCGGCCTCAAAGGTGATTCACCAAGCTGTTGCCATCCTCCTCTTCAAACGACGAAACCGCTGCAAGCAGCGGTCCACGCGTCCTCGTCGTTCGACTCGGTTGAACCCCCGATGGGCGCGTCGGCCCCGGAGGTGAGGGACGTGAGACCCTGCTTGAGCAGAGTCACAGGGTAGCAAGCTCCCGGACGAAGTCCACGAGCGACGCCTGATACCGCGCGCCGCCCCGATCCCGGATCGCGAGCGACTCCGCCGACTCGCGGTCGCCGTACACCACGACCTTCGGAACCTTCTCGAGCTCGGCGTCGCGGATCCGCCTGCCGACCGTCTCGTCCCGCTCGTCGACGTCGACGCGGAAGCCCGCGTCGCGCAGGCCGCGCGCGACCTCGCCCGCGGCGGGGCGGTGCTGCTCCCCCACGGGGACGATGCGCACCTGCACGGGCGCGAGCCAGAACGGGAACGCGCCGGCGTAGTGCTCGACGAGGATGCCGATGAACCGCTCGAGCGACCCGAGCAGCGCGCGGTGGATCACGATCGGCGTGTGCTCGCGGTTGTCGGCGCCCATGTAGGTGAGGCCGAACCGCTTCGGCATCTGCGCGTCGGCCTGGATCGTCCCCATCTGCCACGACCGGCCGAGCGCGTCCTCCATGTGCAGGTCGATCTTCGGCCCGTAGAAGGTGCCCTCGCCCTCGCCGATCACGTACGGGAGCTCGTGGCGCTCGAGCGCGTCCCGGAGGATCCCCTCCGCCTCGTCCCACTCCTCGTCGGAGCCGAGGCGGTTCTCCGGCCGGGTGGACAGCTCGGCGTGCGGCGTGACGTCGAACAGCCGGTAGAGCTCCTTCGCGTACTCGATGCAGCCGTCGATCTCGCGCGCCACCTGGTCCGGCGCGCAGAAGATGTGCGCGTCGTCCTGCGTCACGTGCCGCACCCGGAGGAGCCCGTGCAGCGCACCCGCGAGCTCGTTGCGGTGGAGGGTCGAGCTCTCCGCGTACCGGATCGGGAGATCGCGGTAGCTGCGCAGGCGCGAGCCGAAGAGCAGCATGTGACCGGGGCAGTTCATCGGCTTGAGCCCGGCGTGCGGCTCCTCGTTCGGGTCGCTGAGGACGAGGAACATGTTCTCGCGGAACTTCTCCCAGTGGCCGCTCGTCTCCCAGACGCCCTGCTCGTAGATGAGCGGCGTCTTCACCTCGCTGTAGCCGCGCCTCGCGTTCTCCCGCCGGCGCAGGTCCTCGAGCGCGTTCCAGAGCACCATCCCCTTCGGGTGCCAGAAGGGCGAGCCGGGAGACTCGTCGGAGAGGTGGAAGAGGTCGAGCTGGACGCCGAGCCGGCGGTGGTCGCGCCGGCGCGCCTCCTCGAGCGAGGCGAGGTACGCGTCGAGGTCGGCCTGGTCGTAGAACGCGGTGCCGTAGATGCGGGTGAGCTGGTTGTTCGTCGAGACGCCGCGCCAGTACGCGCCGGCGAGCCCCGTCAGCTTCACGGCCCGGATCGGTCGCGAGTCCTGCAGGTGCGGCCCGCGGCAGAGGTCGGTGAAGTCGCCCTGCGTGTAGAAGGAGATCGGGCCCTCGGCGGTGCCGACGAGCTCGACCTTGTACGGCTCGCCCTCGGCCTCGAACCGCGCGCGGGCCGCATCGGCGGAGACCTCCTCGCGCGTCCACTCGCGCCCCTCCGCGAGCTCGCGCCGCATCTCCTCCTCGATGCGCTCGAGCGCGTCCTCGCCGATCGGCTCGGGGAACTCGAAGTCGTAGTAGAAGCCGTGCTCGATCGGCGGCCCGATCGCGATCTTCACGCCCGGGTACAGGCGCCGGACGGCCTCTGCGAGGAGGTGCGCGGTCGAGTGCCGCAGCACGGCGAGCGCGTCCGGATCCTGCGTGTCCCTGGTGGTGAGGATCTGGATCCGCTGGCCGTCGGCAAGCGGCGCGCGGACGTCCTGCACGCTGCCGTTCGAGCGCACCAGGACGGCCTGCTCGGCGAGCTTCGGACCGATCGCGCGCGCGGCGTCGAGGCCGGTCGCGCCCTCGGGAAGTTCGAGCTCGGAGCTGTCGGGTAGGACGACCTTCATGACGGACGACAAGGATATGCACCCCCGGGAAGACGATCGGAACGAGGAGCTCGACGAGTCGCCGGCGCCCGACCCCACGGACGGGGAGACCAACGCCTCGGACGTGCCCGAGGCGGACTAGGCCGCGCGCGACCCGGCGACGGAGGCTCGCGCGCGGCGGGCTGTCAGCCGTGTCGTCTGCATGCACCGATCGTAGCGCGGCCGGAGTCGACGAGGGGGCCCCGGGTGGGGCCCCCTCGTGCGTCCGGGAGAGCGACGCTAGGGCGTGACGCTCTGCACGATCACGTCGCCCTGGCCGACGAGCACGTTCGTGTCCGTCCGCACCTGGACGTTCCCGAGCAGGACGCGCCCGGCGTCCGGAGCGGCGTTCGCCGTCACCGTGCCGGGGACGGTCCACGACAGGCCCGCGGGCCGCAGGGCGTTCGCGTCGGTCACCGACACCGAACCGAACGCCGCGTTCGTGAACACGTCGACGTAGTTGTACGTCGTCGTGCCCGCGGGGACGGCATAGCCGTCGACGAGGACGCGCCAGGTCCCCGCCGCCGGGTTCGCGATCGTCACGGACTCCTCCGAGTCGCCGTCCGCCGACTGCCCCGCGAGCACGCACGTGCCCGAGGTGCAGTTGTAGACGTAGAGGTCGAGGTCGGCCGCGGGATCGGACGTCCCGCCGATGGTGGCGCGGAACGACGTGGAGCCGGCGCTCACCGTCGTCGTGTACACCTGCTGCGCGCCCGTCGCGATGCTCGGCGTGGCGCGGAACGCGCTCCCGAGCGTCGTGCCGACCGCACGGCCCGTGAAGGGGCCGAACAGGTTCGTCAGCGTGTACGACCGCGACACCGGCACGCCGATCGTCGCCGACGCGATCGTGTCGGGGTTGGGCGAGACCGAGGCCCCGAGGATCGACGCCGTCAGCGTGAACGGCGCGTCGGCGACGTCGGAGGTGCGCCTCGCCTCGACGGTGACCTCCCACACGCCCGCCTGCGGGTTCGACGTCGTGCGGCTGTTCGGCGTGCCGCCGGCGCAGGAGCCGGCGGACGGCGTGTAGCAGTTGGTCGTCGCGTTCGAGTCGATGCCGACGCCGTACGGATGGAAGCGCAGGAACCGGATCTGCCCGGTGCCCGGCGTCGAGCCGCCGCCGGCGAGGTCGACCTTGAGCGCGGGCGTGCCGGCCGGGACCCGGAAGAAGAAGCTCTGCGTCTGGTTCCGGCCGATCGTGCCGCTCTTGACGACGGTGTAGTTGTTCCCCGCCGAGAACGTGTCGGGCACGACGACGGTGTTCATCGTCTGGTAGTCGATGCCCGCGGTGGCGGGATCGTCGAGGTTGAGGACCGCCGAGTGTGCCCCGACGGCGCTCGGGTTGATGCTCACCGCCAGCGTCGCCGGTGCGTTCTTGCCGAGGACGACCGAGCCCGGGCTCGCGAAGGTCCCGTCGTTCCCGACCCACGACACGTTGTACGTCGTCGCGCCGCCGCCGCCCGACGTGCGGGTGAACGTGTAGGTGCGCGAGTACGGCTGGCCGAGGTTGACGCCCTCGCGGTCGTTGATCCCGACGCCCTTCCCCGGGGTCGCGAGGAAGCCGCTCAGCACGGTGTTCACCGGGACGGACGAGATGATGTCGACGGGCTTCGCCTGCTTCTTGAGCAGCTCCCACGCGGCCCCGACGTTGAGCAGGCCGTTTCCCTGCTCGTACGCGCCGAAGCGCGGGAGGAAGCGCGCAGACGAGTTGAGCGCCTGCCGGAGCTGCGCCGGCTGACGCTGCGTCCCCGTCTGCTTCGCGGCGCTGACGAGCAGCGCCGCCGCCCCGGCCGCCTGCGGCGAGGCCATCGAGGTCCCGTTGAACATCCCGTAGCCGGCCGGCAGCGTGTACGTCCCGCCGACCGGCTGCCCCGGCTGCCACATCGGGACGCTCGAGATCGCCGAGCCCGGCGCGACGATCGACGGCGAGAAGCCGCCGTCCTCCCGCGGGCCGCGCGAGCTGTACCCGTGGAGGTTGTCGGCGAACGACGAGTCGGACCCGTAGTTCGCCCGCCACGACGCGTCCGTGATGTAGGAGCCGAGGCTCTCCACGCCGTCGCAGACGCCGGGGTCGCCCGCGGTGTTCATGCCCGACCCGCTGTTGCCGGCCGAGAAGAACATCTGCACGTTCGACTGCTCGATGAGGCGCGTGTAGATGCGACAGCGCGCGTTGTTGCCGTCGTTGAGCGCCGGCAGGCCGCCGATCGACATGTTGATCACGTCGACGTTCGCCTGCTTCGCGACGTAGATCATCCCCTCGATCAGCGCGTGCGAGGTGCACCCGGCGATGAAGAGGCACGCGCGCGCGGAGACGATCTTCGCGCCCGGCGCCGCGCCGCTCATCGCGCCGCCGAAGAGCCTGTTGCCGGCGGCGATGCCCGCGACGTGGGAGCCGTGGGCGCCCGAGACGATGCCGATGTTCACGACCTTGTTCTGACCGTCGGTCTGGACGACGAACGGCATCGCCTCGCGCACGTCGGTCGCCGGGTTGTCCGTGCCGAAGGTGCCGACGTCGTACCGCACCTTGTAGTCGGTCATCGCCTGCTCGTCCGCGAACGACCCGTTCTGGTTCGTGTCGACGTAGACGTTGTTCGCCGACGTGTCCCAGAGGACGCCGAACAGCCCGCTCGAGCCGGCGGGGTTGCCGTCGCGGTTGACGTCGCTGCCGACCTCGCCGCCGAGGCGCGGGTCGCGCTCGTCGAAGATCGCGATGCGGTACGTCCCCGACGACGGCGCCGTGTACGCCGTGCCCTTGTACGTGAACGTGGGCCCGACGACCTGGTCGGTCATGTCGAGCCACGTCGGATCGTTGTCGGTGAACGGGTCCGTCGCCGTGATCCAGTCGACGACCTTCCGCTCGCCCGTGCTCGTCGTGAGCAGGCTCGGATGGTCGAGGCTGACGCCGAGGTCGACGATCCCGATCGTGACGCCGCGCCCGTCCCACGTCGGGTGCGCGGCGGTGAACTGCGCCGCGCCCGTGTCCCCGATCGGCATGTACGGGTTGTTCCGTGGCGTCCCCGCACCGGGAGGCGGCTGCGGCGTGGGCGGGACCGCGCCGTCCGGCCGCGGATCGCCGACCGGGATCAGCTCGTCGACGTCGACGGCCGCCGCCGACGGCAGCGCCACGGCCGCGTCGACGTTCCCCGTCGGCACGGTCGCGCGGACGTAGCCGAGCGCGTCGTCGCGGTACGCGATCGTCGCGCCGAGGCCCTCGAGGCCCGCGACGAGATCCTTCGCCATCCCGGCCTTCGCCGCGAACAGCAGCGTCACCGTCGCGTCGCCCTTCTCGCGCGCCTGCGCGACGAGGCTCCGCTCCGACTTCGACAACGATCCGCCGCCGTTCTTCGAACCCGCCTCCTGGGCGCTCGCACCGACCACGAGCACCGCGAATGCGGCGAGCGCCGTCAGCAGCACGCCGACGACGCGCACGCGTCTCCTCCGCACGTTCTCCTCCCCTTCTCTCGACGGCCGCCGCCGCACGGGTGCGGGCGTCAGCCGGACTCTCTCCTGCGCAGGGTTATGACGCAGTCGATCGAGAGAGGTCAAACGCCGTTCCGCGATAGACGAACCGATACGACGAGCACGTCGCGCCGGAGCTCATGCCTCCTCGCCCTCGACCGCGGCCCGGAGGCGCGCCGGCGCGCGCAGCCAGTAGCTCTCCCGCAACCACTCGAGCGCCGCCTCCAGCGCCTCCTCGTCCCGGATCGTCACCGTCACCCAGCCGTACCGGCCGACGTACGCCGCCTTCTCGACGAAGGGCAGCTCGAGCGCGATCTCGCGCTCCTCCGGCGTCAGCTTGACGCTGGTGCGCACCGCGCCGTCCGCCTCCGACAGCGTCGCGAACATCCGGTTGTCGGCCACCTTGAACACGGGGTGGCCCCACGGCTCGTCCTCGTAGGTCTCCGGCCACGAGAGCGCGAGCGACCGGATCGCGTCCGCGAAGTGCGCGCTGTCCACCGCGCCATCTTGGCCGTTTGGCGTCCCTGCGCGCGAGGAACCGCTCCCCCAAGCGATGAAAGGGGCTGGATGAGCCACCACCGGAACGTCCGCGAGCTGATGACGACCAACCCGTCGACCGTCCAGGCGTCGACGCCGATCGTCGAGGCGGCGCGGATCATGAAGCAGGAGGACGTCGGGCCCGTCCCGGTCGTCGACGGAGCGACGCTCGCAGGCATCGTGACCGACCGCGACATCGTCCTGCGCGTCGTCGCCGAGGGGCGCGACCCGCAGGCGACGACGGTCGCCGAGGTGATGTCGAGCGCGCTCGTGACCGTCGACCCGGAGCAGCCGCTCGACGAGGCGCTTCGCCTCATGGCGAGCCACCAGGTCCGGCGTCTCCCCGTCGTCGAGGAGGACGGCCGTCTCGTGGGGATCGTCTCGCAGCGCGACGTCGCGCTCCAGGCGGGCGACGACGCCGCCGTCGGCCAGGTCGTGGAGGAGATCTCGCAGTAGTCGCGGCGGGGGGGGGCGGGGGGGGCCCCCCCCCCCCCCCCCCCCCCCCGCCCCGCCAGAAAGCCCCCCCCCCCGCGCCGCCCCCCCCCCCCCCCCCCCCCCCGGCCCCCCCGCCCCCCGCGGCGGGAGTACGCGTGTGGCGGTTCTGGGTGGTGCTTGGTGCTGCGCCGGGATTG
>JBLNEO010000091.1:0-31448 GCA_050262775.1 Pseudomonadota bacterium
CAGCAGCAGCGAGTCGCGATCGCGCGTGCACTCGCCAGCCGCCCCACGGTGGTGTTCGCGGACGAGCCGACGGGCAACCTCGACTCGCACACGAGCGGCGAGATCCTCGAGCTCATGCGCGAGTCGGTCGACACGTACGGCCAGACGACCGTGATGGTCACGCACGACGCCCGCGCCGCGGCGATCGCCGACCGGATCCTCTTCCTCGCCGACGGCCTCATCGTCAAGGAGCTGCCGCGCTCGCAGCCGCACGACGTGCTCGCGGCGATGGAGTCGATCACCGCGGCGTGACGAAGTTCGCGCTCAAGGGACTGCTCGGCCGCAAGCTGCGGACGGCGCTCACCGCGATCGCGATCGTGCTCGGCGTCGCGATGGTGAGCGGCACGTTCGTCCTCACCGACTCGATCGACAAGGCGTTCGACGCGATCTTCACGGACGTCCGGCAGGGCTCGAACGCGGTCATCAGCGGGAAGTCGGCCTTCGATCTCAGCGAGGGACAGGGCGCGTTCGCGCCGACGATCGACGAGTCGCTCCTGCGGCAGGTGCGCGAGCTGCCGGGCGTGGCGGCGGCCGAGGGCAGCGTCGACGGCGACGCGCAGCTGATCGGCGACGACGGCAAGGCGATCGTCTTCGGCGGCGCGCCGAACCTCGGCTTCTCCATCGCGAACGGCGACTCCCCCTTCAACCCGCTGGGGCTCGTCGAGGGCCGCTGGCCGACCGCCGGCGAGGTCGTCGTCGACCGGTCGACCGCGGACAAGAAGGACCTGAAGCCGGGCCAGGAGATCGGCGTCCAGGCCGAGGGCCCGATCCAGCGCCTGCGGATCTCGGGCATCGTCAAGTTCGGCTCGGTCTCGACGATCGGCGGCGCGACGCTCGCGGGGTTCGACCTGCTGACGGCGCAGGAGCTCTTCAACAAGCGCGGCAAGCTCGACGAGATCGCCGTCGCCGCCAAGCCGGGGACGTCGAACGAGCAGCTGATCGAGCAGATCCAGGCGATCCTGCCGCCGACGGCGCAGGTGAAGGGGAGCGCGCAGCAGGCGGCGGACGACGCGGCCGAGACGAACGACTTCATCAGCTTCCTCCGCGGGTTCCTGCTCGCCTTCGGCGGGATCGCGCTCTTCGTCGGCAGCTTCGTGATCGCGAACTCGCTCTCGATCACGATCGCGCAGCGGACGCGCGAGTTCGCGACGCTGCGGACGATCGGCGGCTCGCGGCGCCAGGTGCTCCTCTCGATCGTGCTCGAGGCGCTCGTCGTCGGCACCGCGGCGTCGGTGACCGGCCTCGTCCTCGGGCTGCTGCTGGCGAGAGGGCTGTTCTGGCTCTTCGACCTCGTCGGCTTCACCCTCCCGAACAGCGGGCTCGTGTTCGAGTCGCGCACGATCGTCGTCTCGCTCGCCGTCGGCATCCTGGTGACGCTGCTCGCGAGCCTGCGCCCGGCGATCCGTGCCACGCGCGTGCCGCCGATCGCGGCCGTCCGCGAGGGCGCGGAGCTGCCGGCTTCGCGGTTCGCGCGCTTCCGGACGCTCTGGTCGGTGCTCCTGATGGCGCTCGGCTTCGGGGCGCTCCTCTACGGCCTCTTCGGGCCGGGGCTCGGCACCACGGGGATCCTCGTGTGGATGGGCGTCGGCGCGCTGCTGATCTTCTTCGGCGTCGCGCTGTTCGCGGCGCGGATCGCCCGCCCGCTCGCGCACGTGCTCGGCCTCCCGTCGCGCCGGATCGGCGGCGCCGCCGGGCGCCTCGCGCAGGAGAACTCGCAGCGCAACCCGCAGCGGACGGCGTCGACGGCGTCGGCGCTGATGATCGGGCTCGCACTGGTCACGCTCGTCGCCACGCTCGCGGCCGGCATCACGTCGACCTTCACCGACGCGGTCGACAAGCTCTGGGGCAGCACGGACTACGCGGTCACCGCGCAGAACAACTTCTCGCCGATCCCGGCCTCCGTGGCGGACGCCGTCGCCGAGACGCCCGGCGTGGAGGCGGTCGGGAACGTGCGCACCGGCCAGGCTCTCGCGTTCGGCAAGGCGTTCTTCGCCACCGCCGTCAACCCCGAGACCCAGTCGATGTTCAACATCGACTGGAAGGAGGGCTCGAACGCCGTCCTCGGGACGCTCGGCGCGAACGGCGCGTTCGTCGACGAGGGCTACGCCGACGACCACGACCTGCGCGTCGGCTCCCCCATCGAGCTCACCTTCCCGAGCGGCGAGCAGAAGCAGTTCACGATCCGCGGCGTGTTCAACCCGCCGGCCGGCGGCTCCCCGTTCGGCAACGTCACGATCTCGCAGGCGACCTGGGACCAGTACAACCCGCAGCCCCGCAACCTCTACTCGTTCGTCCGCACCGAGGGCGGTCAGTCGGACGCGCACGTCGCGGCGATCGAGCGCACGCTCGAGGACTACCCGAACGCCAAGGTGCAGACGCGCGACGAGTTCGTCGACAACCAGATCGCCGGGCTCAACTCGATCCTCAACGTCCTCTACGTCCTCCTCGCCCTGTCCGTGATCGTCAGCCTCTTCGGGATCGTCAACACGCTCGTGCTCACGGTCTTCGAGCGGACGCGGGAGATCGGCATGCTCCGCGCGATCGGGATGACGCGGCGCCAGGTGCGGCGGATGATCCGCCACGAGAGCGTGATCACGTCGATGATCGGCGGCGCGCTCGGGATCGTGCTCGGGGTCGTCCTTGGGGCGCTTCTCGTCGCGCGCGTCGAGTTCATCGAGTTCACGCTCCCGATCGGGCAGATCGTCGTCTTCGCGATCGCCGCGATCATCGTCGGGATCCTCGCGGCGATCTTCCCGGCGCGGCGCGCCGCGCGGCTGAACGTGCTGCAGGCGCTCCAGTACGAGTAGCTCCCTCGCGCGGGTGATCCGCCCGCGATCGGCGCCCGTCGATGACCGCCGGGATGGGTCTGCCGCTCACGCGCGCACGTGCGCGAATCCTGCTGTGCACGTTCGCCGCCGCCGCGGCTCCCACCGCCGGTGCGGTCGCCGCCGACGCCGCGTCGTTCGCGCGCTGCCCCGGCGAGACGGGCGACGCCGGCGTCCAGTGCGCCTCGGTCGTCGTCCCGCTCGACCGCACGTCCGGCACGAGCGACAGCGTCGCGCTGCACGTCGAGCGGATCCCCGCACGCGGCTTCGCGGCCCGGCCGCCGCTCCTCGCGCTCGCGGGAGGCCCCGGGCAGAGCGCGAGCGCATTCACCGCCGCATTCGCCGCGTCGCTCAGAGGGGCGCTGGCCTCGCGCGACCTGATCGTCGTCGACCAGCGCGGTACCGGGCTCTCCGGCGCGCTCCGCTGCCCGTCCTTCGAGCGCGTCATCGACACCGAGGCGAAGCTCGCCGACGCGATGACCGTGTGCGCGGGCGGCCTCGGTGCCCATCTCGCGCACTACCGGACGCTCGACAGCGTCGAGGATCTCGACGCCGTCCGCGCCGCCGTCGGCGCCGAGCGCGTCGCGCTGTTCGGGGTGTCGTACGGGACCAAGGTCGCGCTCGCCTACGCAGCCCGCCACCCCGAGCGCGTCGACCGCCTCGTCCTCGACTCCGTCGTCCGGCCCGACGGCCCGGACGTGCTCCTGCGCAGCTCGTTCGCCGCCGTGCCACGTGTCCTGCGCGCCGTCTGCGCCCGCGACTGCCCGTTCACGACCGATCCGGCCGCCGACCTCGCCGCGCTCGTCCGCCGGCTGCGCGCGCGCTCGCTGCAGGGCACGATCGTCGGCCCGAACGGCCGCAGCTACCGCGCGGCGCTCTCCGGCCCCGACCTCTTCTCCCTCCTCCTCGCCGGCGACTTCGACGCGCGCCTGCGCGCCGGCCTTCCCGCCGCGATCTCGGCGGCGGCCACGGGGGATCCGGCGCAGGTGCTCCGGCTCCTGTCCGACGCGTACCGATCGTCGCCGAAGGAGACGCCGCGGCTGTTCAGCACCCCTCTCTACTACGCGACGACGTGCAGCGACAGCCCGCTCCCGTGGCAGGCCGCCGACCCGCCCGAGCAGCGATTCGCCGCGCTGCGCGCGCAGGTCGACGCGGTCGACCCGTCGGCGTTCGCGCCCTTCGACGGCGACACCGCGCTCGCCGTCGGCATCGGCGCGATCTGCCGCTACTGGCCGTCGGGCGGCACGCCCGCGACGGGCGTCGGAACCCTCCCCGACGTCCCCGCGCTCCTGCTGAGCGGGGCGCTCGACCTGCGGACGCCGGTCGCCGACGCCGCCGCCGTCGCCGCACTGCTTCCCCACGCGCAGCTCCTCGCCGTCGGCGGCGTCGGCCACTCCGTCGCCATCGGCGGCCCGGCGTGCGCGACGCGCGCCGCGGTCGCGTTCCTGGACGGCGGCGCCGCGCCGGCGAGAGCGTGCTCGGTGCCGTCGTGGCTCGTACCGGATCGTCCGGCCCCGCGGACGCTCGCGGCCGTCGGCGGCCGCCCCCGCGCGCGTCTCGCCGCGGCGGGACGGCTCACGCTCGACGACGTCCTCCGTCGGCTGCCGACGTCGACCGGGCGCGCCGACGCGAGGCGGTTCGCGCTCCGCGGCGGCGGGCTCCGCGGCGGCCGGTACACGGCCCGGCCGGGGTCGCTCGCGCTCGACCGGGTCGTCCTCGTCCCCGGCGTCACCGTCTCGGGCACGATCCGCGGCGACGTCGACCCGTGGCTCGGCCTCGTCGACCACCCGAGGGGGACGCTCGTCGTCCGCCGCGGCACCGCGGTCGTTCGCGTGCGGGTCGCGGCGAGCGTCCTCGGCTAACCGAACGCCGTCGGCTCGCGCGTGAACGGATAGCCGGCCCAGTTCAGGCGCTCGACGCCGCCGGATTCGTCCCGGGTGACCCGGAGTAGCTCCCCTCGCTCCCGCCCGGAGACGGTGCGCCAGCGATCCGGCTCCAGCTGCTCGAACACGGCGGGCGGCCGCCACGACGGCGCCACGTCGAGGCGCGCCTCGAGCCTTCCGCCCCGCCACGAGAACGTGAACGAGGAGCCCTCCGACCACCACACGCCGAGGAGCGCCGCGGCGTCGTCGGGCGGCGGCGCGGGACGCCACTCCTCGGGCGCCTCGGGCGCGAGCTCCAGCTCCTTCTCGGCGAGATCGAGCGCGAGCACGTCCGGGAACGCGCGCGCGCCCGAGTTCGTCAGCACCGCGACCGAGATCCGCTCCTGCGGCCGGAACGCGAGCGCCGCGAGAAAGCCGGGCATCGCACCGCCGTGGCCCGGCCACACGCGCTCGCCGCGACGCTCGAGCGAGAGCCCGAGCCCCCACCCCATCAGCCACCGCTCGGTCTCCATCATCGCCTGCACGGTCCGCATCTCCTCCGCCGCCGCCGGCGAGAGCACCTCCGGATCGGGATCCGCGAGGAACGCGCCCCAGCGCGCGACGTCGGACGCCGTGCTCCAGAGCTCGCCGGCCGCGCCCAGGCTCCCGTCCGCGAGCGCCGGCTCGTCGTGGAGCGCGTCGGCGTACGGGTCGACGAGGTACGGCCTCGCCGTCGGGGCCTGCGGCGTCCACGTCGTCCGGCCGAGCCCGAGCGGCGCGAGCAGGCGGTCGGAGACGACGTCGCGGTACGGGCTCCCCGCGAGGCGCTCGACCACGAGCCCGAGCACCGAGAACGCGAGGTTCGAGTAGTGCCAGTGCGAGCCCGGGACGACCCGCTCCGCGACGCCGAGACTGGCGAGGAGCTCCTCCGTCGACGGCATCACCATCGTCTCCCACATGTCGCCCGGCTGCTCGCGCTGGACGCCCGAGGTGTGCGAGAGGAGCGACCGGATCGTCGGCGTCCGCACCCGGAGCTCGTCGACGTGGACCGCGACCGGGTCGTCGAGGTCGAGGCGGCCCTCGTCGCGGAGCTGGAACACGGCCGCGGCCGTGAACGTCTTCGTGATCGAGCCGACGCGGTACTGCGTGTCGGCGGTCGCAGGTGCCCCCGAGGCGACGTCCGCGAGGCCGACCTCGTCCGTCCAGACGAGCTCGTTGCCGCGCACGACCGCCGCCGTGACGCTCGGCATGCGCCGCTCGGCCTGCGCGGCGCGCAGCAGCGCGCCGAGCTCGCGCTCACGCTCGGACAAGGGCTCCCAGCGCGCGCGGGATCCGCGCCACCGCCTCCTCCACGTCCTCGTCCTCGACGCCCAGGAACGTCACGGCGCGGAGCCACCCGGGCCTCAGGCCGGAGAGCAAGACGCCCTCGTCGGCGAGCCGCGCGAGCGACCCCGGAACGTCGTCGACCGGGATCGCGACGAAGTTCGTCTCCGTCGCCTCGGGATCGACGGGCAGCCCCGCGTCGGCCAGGCCGTCCGCCAGGCGGCGCGCGCGGCGGTGGTCGTCCGCGAGCCGCGCCACGTGGTGCTCGAGCGCGTGGAGCGCGGCCGCCGCCACGATCCCCGCCTGCCGCATCGCGCCGCCGAAGCGGAACTTCTCCACCCACGCGCGCTCGATCGTCGCGGCCGGGCCGGCGAGGACGGCGCCGAGGGGGCAGCCGAGCCCCTTCGAGAAGCAGACGGTGACGGTGTCGGCGAGGCGCCCGTACACCGGAGCCGGGACTCCGCTCGCAACCGACGCGTTGAAGAGGCGCGCGCCGTCGAGGTGGACGGCGAGGCCGTGCTCCCGCGCACGCCCCGCGACCGCGGCGAGCTCGTCGAGGGGCCAGACCCTTCCGCCCGAGCTCCGGTGCGTCTGCTCCAGCACGACGAGCTCGAGCGGCTGCAGCGGCGGGTCCGCGGCCGCGGCCGCGGCGTCGAGCTGCCCGACCGTGAGCCGGCCCTCGACCCCCGGGAGCCCGCGCGTGATCAGCCCCGCGTTGAGCGCGGCGCCGCCGGCCTCGTAGACGAGCACGTGCGTCCGCTCCTCCGCGATCAGCTCGCCGCCGCGGCGGGTCAGCACGCGGAGGGCGATCTGGTTCGCCATCGTCGCCGTCGGGAGGAAGAGCGCCGCCTCCTGCCCGAGCAGCGCGGCCGCACGCTCCTGGAGCGCGTTCACGGTCGGGTCCTCGCGCAGCTGCTCGTCCCCCACCTCGGCGGCCGCCATGGCGGCGCGCATCGCCTGGGTCGGCTTCGTCAGCGTGTCCGAGCGGAGGTCGACCACGAGGTTGCACGCTACCGTGCGCCGGTGGACCTCGTCCTCCTCGACGCGACGCTCTCCGAGCTCGGCCAGCCCGCCTTCCGCGCCCGCCAGGTGTGGGAGTGGACGGCACGCGGCACCGGCGGCTACGAGGAGATGACGAACGTGCCGGCGGAGCTCCGCGCCACGCTCGCCGAACGCGTCCCGTTCTCGACGCTCGCCGTCGAGACGGAGCGGCTCGCGCGCGACGGGACGCTGAAGGTCCTGTTCCGGACGCACGACGGCCACCCGGTCGAGGCGGTGCTGATGCGCTACCGCGACGGCCGACGCTCGGTCTGCGTCTCGTCGCAGTCGGGCTGCCCGCTCACGTGCACGTTCTGCGCGACGGGGTCGATGGCCTTCGGCCGCAACCTCACCGCCTCCGAGATCCTCGACCAGGTGCTCCACTTCCGGCGGATCGAGCCCGTCGGCCATCTCGTGTTCATGGGGATGGGCGAGCCGATGCTCAACCTCGACCACGTCCTGACGGCCGCGCGCCGCCTGCCCGACGTCGGGATCACGCACCGCCGCACGACGATCTCGACCGTCGGCTGGCTCCCCGCGCTGCGGCGGTTCGTCGACGAGGTCGAGGAGCCGATCCGCCTCGCGCTCTCCCTCCACGCACCCGAGCGCGCGCTGCGGTCGCAGCTGATGCCGGTGAACGAGCGGTTCGCGCTCGAGGACGTGCTCGCCGAGTGCCGCCGCTACGTCGAGGCACGCGGCCGCAAGGTCTTCGTCGAGTACGTGATGCTGGCGGGCGTCAACGACCGGGTCGAGCAGGCCCGGCAGCTCGCGTCGCTGCTGCAGCCGAGGGGTGCCTTCAAGGTGAACCTGATCCCCTACAACCCGACGGGCGGCGCGTACGAGGGCTCGTCGCGGAAGGCGATCGACGCGTTCAAGGCGGTGCTCGACGCGAACGGGGTGCCGGCGACCGTCCGGCTCACGCGTGGGCGCGACATCGAGGCGGCGTGCGGGCAGCTCGCCGCGGCGCCGCGGCCCCGGCCTCGTCGGGCTCCGCTCCCGCAGGCCTCGTAGGCGACTCGGTCGGCCGCCACCGGCGTCAGTCGCCGTCGACGCGCACGACCCCGTCCTCCCTCGGCGCAATGCTGCCCGGCACGTCGAAGATCGTCACGGCATACTCCCGCAGCGACGCGCGCTCCGCGCCCGAGGCCTCCGCCGCCAGCGCGCTCAGCCGGTCGCCGGCGGTCGCGCTTCCCTCCGCGGACGCCTCGTCCGCCCACAGCGTGATCACGAGCGACTCCTCCCGGCCCGCGTCGACGAGCCCGATCAGGCCGCAGAACCCCGTGCTCTCGCGGGCCCACGGCAGCAGCACGTCGCGCACCATCGCGTAGCCGCGCTCGTACGCCTCGGGGCCCGTGGCGAGCGTGTGCACACGTGCGAACATCGTCAACCCTCCCGTGTCGCAACCGCCTGCGCCGAAGCCTAGTCCCCGCGGTCGCCGCGCGCCTGGCCGCGGTGGTACGGTCGGCGCAGCCGTGCGGCCACGGCGTCCCGACCCCCGCTCACGGAGGTGCCCGTGGCTGTCGACCTCTTCCTCAAGCTCGACGGGATTCCCGGCGAGAGCACCGACGCGAGGCACAAGGACGAGATCGAGCTGGAGGCGTTCGGCTGGGGGCTGTCGAACCAGCACCCGGCCGGCGGGGGCGGGGGCGGCGGCGCGGGCAAGCCGCTGTTCCAGCCGCTCTCGGCCGTCATGCGGACGAGCAGGGCGGCGCCGCCGCTCGTGCTCGCATGCGCCTCCGGGCAGCACCTGAAGACCGCGGTCGTGACGGCGAGGAAGAGCGGCGGGCAGCAGCAGGACTACCTCGTGATCAAGCTGAGCGACGTGCTGGTGAGCTCCTACCACGTCGCCGGCTCGGAAGGCTCCGACGCGCCCACCGACCAGGTCACGCTGGAGTTCGCGCGCATCGAGATCGAGTACCGCGCGCTCAGGCCCGACGGGTCGCTCGCGCCGCCGGTGCGCGCGGGCTGGGACGTGAAGACGAACAAGAAGGTCTGAGCCGCACAGGCCCTCCCGGCCCGTTGTCGAGCTGTCTCGGCCGGTCTACGGTGCGCCCATGCGACCACCCCTGCGGCTCGTCTGCGTCCTCGCGCTCGCCCTCGCGCCGCTCGCGGCGCCGGGCCTTGCGTCGGCGGCGATCCCGTGGTGCGGAAACGACACGCTCTCGACCGACCGCCCCGACACGCTCGGCGGGCGGAAGTGGCACGTCCTCTACGCGATCCCCTCCGACGGCGTCGACCGGTTCGCGGAGACTGCGCCGAAGATCACGACCGACCTCGCCGCCGTCGTCACCTGGTGGCTGCGCGAGGACCCGACGCGGGCGCCGCGGTTCGACCTGAGTGCGTTCCCGGGCTGCACGACGGCGATCGGGAACCTCGACCTGTCGTGGGTTCGTCTGCCGCAGCCGACGACGGCGTACTTCGCGAACGACGTCCGGCTGCCGACGCTCGCGCGCGACCTCGCCGCGACGTTCGACGACCCGGGGAAGAAGTATCTCGTCTACTACGACGGGGTCGTCGCCGACGAGAACGTCTGCGGCTCGGCCTACGGCCGCGACGACCCGAACGTCGGCGGGCGGCTCGCCGTCGCGGGCCTGTTCGTGCAGAGCCGGCCGCGCTTCCCCGGCTGCGGGCCGCTCGGGGTCGAGTCGTACCCGGCGTCGACCGCGGCGCACGAGATGCTGCACATGATCGGCGCCGTGCCCGCGGGCGCGCCCCACGCGTGCGCCGGGAACGTCGGACACATCTGCGACCGGCCGAACGACGTCATGGCCTCCGGCCGGAACACGGCGCTCCTCCGCGACCAGGTGCTCGACTTCGGCCGCGACGACTACTACGGCCACTCCGGCGGCTGGTGGGACGCACAGGACTCGCCGTGGCTCGTGCAGACGGCGGTCGCCGACCGGCCCGTGCGCGTCGAGATCGCCGGCGGCAGCGGCGGCGAGGAGGTCTCGTCGAGCCCCCCGGGCCTCTCGTGCCCGGCCGTGTGCTCGCTCCTCTGGGCCGGCGGCGACCGACTCATCCTGGAGCCGACGGCAGGCACCCGCACACGCTTCCTCCGCTGGGAGGGCGACTGCTCCGGCGACGTCGAGTGCACGCTCACCGTCGACGGCGACAAGCGTGTCCGAGCGGTCTTCGGCCCGGCGTACGTCGTCCTCCGGATCGCGGTCGGCGGGCGGGGCACGGTGCGGTCCGCCGAGACGGGCAGCTGCCGCGGCTCATGCCGGCAGGAGGTCTCCGCGGACTCGCGGGTCGAGCTCCGTGCGGCCCCGGCGCGCGGCTGGCGGTTCGCCGGCTGGACGGGCGCGTGCACGGCCGCGAAGCTCCGACCGCGCTGCACGGTGGCGATGACGGCGTCGCGCACCGTCGGCGCGCGCTTCCGCCGGCGCTAGGCGGGGTCGAACCGGAGCGCGGCCGAGTTGACGCAGTAGCGGAGGCCCGTCGGCTCGGGGCCGTCGGGGAACACGTGGCCGAGGTGACCACCGCACGTCGCGCACAGCGCCTCGACGCGCACCATCCCGTGGCTGCGGTCCTCGCGCGTCGCGATCGCGCCGTCGGCCGCGGCCTCGAAGAAGCTGGGCCAGCCGGAGCCGGAGTGGTACTTCGCGTCCGAGCGGAAGAGCTCCGTGCCGCAGCCGGCGCAACGGTAGACGCCGGGATCGTCGGTCGACTCGTAGACGCCCGTGAACGGCGGCTCCGTGGCGGCCTCGCGGAGCACGAGGTACTGCTCGGGGGTCAGCTGCGCGCGCCACTCGGCATCGGTCTTCTCGACCCGGCTCACCGGTTCACCGTCGCCATGCTGGGATACCGGTCGCCGGCCGCCGCGCCGACCGGGAACGCCTCGTCGAGCCGACGAAGCTCGTCCTCGCTCAGCTCGAGGTCGGCCGCGGCGACGTTCTCCTCGAGGTAGCTGCGCCGCTTCGTCCCCGGGATCGGGACGACGTCCTCGCCCTGCGCGAGCACCCACGCGAGCGCGAGCTGGCCCGACGTGCAGCCCTTCTCGGCCGCGAGCTCGCGGACGACGTCGACCAGCTCGAGGTTCCGCGCGAAGTTCTCGCCCCGGAAGCGCGGGAAGCCGGCGCGACGGTCGTCGGGCTCGAGGTCCTCGGGCGAGCGGAGCGCCCCCGTGAGGAAGCCGCGTCCCAGCGGGCTGTAGGCGACGAACCCGATCCCGAGCTCGCGGACGGTCGCGAGGATCTCGTGCTCGGGCTCACGCGACCACAGGGAGTACTCCGTCTGCAGCGCGGTGATCGGGTGCACGGCGTGCGCGCGGCGGATCGTCTCCGGCGCCGCTTCGGACAGCCCGAGGTACCGGACCTTCCCCTCCTCCACCAGCGCCGCCATCGCGCCGACCGTCTCCTCGATCGGGACCGACGTGTCCACGCGGTGCTGGTAGTAGAGGTCGATCGTGTCGACGCCGAGCCGCTCGAGCGAGCGCTCGCAGGCGGCGCGGACGTACTCGGGCGAGCCGTTGATGCCGACCCACGTCCCGTCCTCGCGCCGTTCGTTGCCGAACTTCGTGGCGATCACGACGTCGTCGCGCCGGTCGCGCACGGCCTTCCCGACGAGCCGCTCGTTCGTGAACGGCCCGTACGCGTCGGCCGTGTCGAGGAGCGTCACCCCGAGCTCGAGCGCGCGCGCGATCGTCGCCAGCGCCTCCGCCTCGTCGCGCGTTCCGTAGAACTCCGACATCCCCATGCAGCCGAGCCCCTGGGCCGACACCTGCAGCCCCTGCGATCCGAGCGTCCGCCTCTCCATGCTCACGCGGCTGCCCTCGACGGCTCCGGCGGAAACCGCTCGAGCGCCCACGCCGCGTCGAGCGGCCGCTTCCAGTAGGGCTCGCCGCCCACGAGCGCGAAGTCGCCCGTGCGCGGATCCATCGGGAGTCGCGCCTCGATCGGGAACCACCGGTTGTGGCGGGCGATGAGCTCGTTCACGGCGTCGAAGCGCCAGCCGGCGACGAGGCGCCGCCACCGCCGCGCGAACTCGGCGCCCTCGCACTCGCGCGCGAGGCGCGCGTGGGCGGCGGCGAGGCGCGCGAGATGCTCCTCCGTCTCGTCGTGGATCGCGCGCAGGCGCTGCATGTACGGCAGCGGCCCGCCGAGCGACGCGATGTAGCTGTCGGCCTCGGGGCGCCAGTTGCGCTGCCGCCGGCGCAGCGGCTTGCCGCGCAGCGGACTGTCCGCGAGCTCGCGCTCGAGCGCCGCCCGCTCCCGGCGTCCGCGTTCGGTGTCGTCGCGGACGCCCCATTCGCCGAGGATCCGCTCCCGCTCCCGCCGATCCATACCGGCAGTGTGCCGAAGGACGCCCAGGTCGACGACGCGGGTCCTCGCGCCACAGCTGCGGCCCACGCGGCGAGCACCCCCCACGGCCCCGCCCGGTCCAGCTCCTCGGCGCCGTCGAACAGGGAGCTCCCGATCCTCATCGCGGCGGTCGGCCCGGCTCGAGCTTGTCGAGCTGGCGACGGAACCAGCCGCGCGACTGCCGCTGCAGCGCGCGGCCGCGATCGAACGCCCCCTGCTCCTGCGCGCGCGCCAGCAGGACCTCGGCGAGCACCCCCCGCTCCGCGTCGTCGAGCCCGCGCGCGTACCGCTCGACCGCCTCGGCGAACCCCTTGCCGCCGTGCTCGCCGCGCAGCGCGTCGACATGCTCCTCGATCTCCCGGCGCGACGGCACGGGGCCGAGCCTACCGCGGCGCCCACGCCACGTCGGCGGCCCGCAGGGGCACGACGACCGTGCGCGGCTCGCCGAGCTCGCGCGGACGGACGAACGCGACCGCGTCGCGTGCTGCGAGCACGAGCCACCGCTCGTCCGGCGACCACGCGGCGGCGTGGACGGGGCCGAACGCGTCCGGAACGGACAGGCGCGGCCCCTCCCGCCGCGCGGCGAAGGCGCCGCCGGCCCAGAGGTACCGTCCGGTCAGGCTCGCCTCGAGCACGTCGCGGCGCGTGTCGAAGAACGCGTAGCTCCCGCGCGTCCTCGCACCGTCGAGGACGACGAGCAGGTCCCGCGGACCGACGCCGTCGATCGCCAGGCGAAGGAGCAGCATCGCCCGCGAGGCCGTCAGCCACTCGACGTCGAGGACCGAGACGCGCCGGATCGCGGACGGCGACGTCGGAGCATCCGGATGCTGGGCCGCGGCCGCGCGGAGGGCGGAGCGCGTCAGCAGCACGCGCGCGCAGGAGGGGCCGCCCCCGCAGGCCGGGTCGACCTCGACGAGCGCGCCGTCGCGGACGAGCGTCAGCGACGGTGGGCTCGTCGGGCGCCACGCCGGCGTGCAGCCGGGCACGAGCCGCCCCGGCCGGAGGTCGAGCGCCGCGTGCACGGCCGTCGAGCCGCCGACGCAGAGCGCCCAGCGACCGTCCCGTGACCAGGCCGCGTCGCCGGGCGCGACGCTCGTCCCGTCCGGGCTCAGCGCGAACGAGCAGGGTCCCTCGAGGCCGACCGGCGGCGCGACGGGCCGGAGGTCAGGGAGCCGCCGCGCGAGCAGCTCGCACGTCGCGTCGGTGTAGACGAGCGTGCCGCGGATCCCGGCGCGCCGAAGCTGCGCGGCCGACGCCGCGCGGTCGGTGGCCAGGTCACGCGACGCCGTGCGGGCCGCGGGACGATCGGGCGCGCGGAGCGCGTCGACGGCGACGGCGACGACGAGCGCCGCCACCGCCGCGACGATCAGCGCGTCAAGCGCCCTTCTGCGCCTGGAGCTGGCGCGGCTCCGCCGGGGTGTCCGAGAGGTCCGGATGATCCTCGAACAGGTACCGCACGACCGCGCGCTTCGCCGCCTTGACCTCGTCGAGGCGGCCGACGACCTGCCCGTGCGGCGCGGCCTTGATCGTCTCGGGCTCCTCCGCCGACTCGCGCGCGATCGCTGCCATCGCCTCGGCAAAGGCGTCCAGCGTCTCCCGCGCCTCCGTCTCGGTGGGCTCGATCATCAGCGCCTCGGGCACGACGAGCGGGAAGTAGACGGTCGGCGGATGGAACCCGTAGTCCATCAGCCGCTTGGCGACGTCGAGGGCGGTGATCCCGTGCTCGCGCTTCAGCGTCCGCGCCGAGACCACGAACTCGTGCATGCAGAGCCGGTCGTACGGGAGCTCGTAGTGGTCGCGCAGCCGCGCGAGGAGGTAGTTCGCGTTGAGGACGGCGACCTCGGACATCTCGCGCAGTCGCGGCCCCCACATGCGGATGAACGCGTAGGCCCGCACGAAGACCCCGAACGGGCCGGTGAACCCGCGGACCTTCCCGATCGAGCGGGGCCGGTCGAAGTCGAGCCGGAAGCGGTCGCCGTCGCGCACGACCGCCGGCACCGGCAGGTACGGCTCGAGCATCGCGCGGACGGCGATCGGGCCACCGCCCGGGCCCCCGCCGCCGTGCGGCTGCGAGAACGTCTTGTGCAGGTTGTAGTGGACGATGTCGAAGCCCATGTCGCCGGGCCGCGAGATCCCGCAGACGGCGTTGAGGTTCGCACCGTCGTAGTACATGAGCGCGCCCGCGCCGTGGAAGATCCGCTCGATCTCCTCGATGTTCTCGTCGAAGAGGCCGAGGGTCGACGGGTTCGTGAGCATCAGCCCGGCCGTCGTCTCGTCGACCTTCGCGCGCAGGTCGTCGACGTCGAGGTTGCCGCGCGCGTCCGTCTTCACGTGGACGAGCTCGAACCCCGCCATCGCGACGCTCGCCGGATTCGTGCCGTGCGCGGTGTCGGGGACGACGACGCCGCGGCGGCGCTCGATCTCCCCACGCTCGGTGAAGTACGCGCGCATGAGCATCAGCCCCGTGAGCTCGCCCTGGCTCCCGGCCGCGGGTTGCAGCGAGACGGCCGAGAGGCCCGCGACCTCGGCGAGGATCTCCTGCAGCCGCCACATCAGCTCGAGCGCGCCCTGCGCGCCGTCCTCGTCCTGCAGCGGGTGCAGGTCGCGGAACCCGGGCAGCGCCACCACGCGCTCGTTGACGCGCGGGTTGTACTTCATCGTGCAAGAGCCGAGCGGGTAGAAGCCCGTGTCGATGCCGAAGTTGCGCGTGGTCAGCTCGGTGAAGTGCCGGACGAGCTCGGGCTCGGCGAGCTCGGGCAGGCGCGGCGGCTCGGCACGGCGCAGCTCGGGCGGAAGCGCGGGGACCGGCAGGCCGGGATCCGGCAGCGATCCGGCACGCCGTCCCTCGCGCGACTTCTCGTAGATCAGCTTCATCCCGCGACCTCCGACAGCACCTCGACGAGCCGGTCGATCTCCGCAGTCGTCCGCTTCTCGGTCACGGCGACGAGGAGCGTGTCGTCCATCCCCTCGTAGTCGCGTCCGAGCGGGTACCCGGGGTTGACGCCGAGCCGACGCGCGTCGGCGACGACCTCGCGCGCGTTCCGGCCGACGCGCACGGCGAGCTCCTTGAACGTCACGCGGCCGGGGAACGCCGGCGCGAACCCCGCCGCGGCCAGCCGGTCCCTCGCGTACGCGCCGAGCGCGGTGCACGTCTCGCCAACCTCGCGCAGGCCCGTCGGCCCCAGCCAGCTGAGGGCGATCAGGCCGCCGAGCGCGAGCAGCGTCTGGTTCGTGGTGATGTTCGACGTCGCCTTCTCGCGCCGGATGTGCTGCTCCCGCGTCTGCAGCGTCAGCACGAAGCCGCGCGCGCCGTTCACGTCGGTCGTCTCGCCGATGATCCGGCCCGGCAGTCGACGCGTGAACTCGCGCTTCGCGGCGAGGAAGCCGTAGTGCGGGCCGCCGAAGGCCTGCGGGTTCCCGACGCCCTGGCCCTCGCCCACCGCGATCCCGCACCCGTAGGCGCCCGGCGCCTCGAGCACCCCGAGCGACATCGGGTCGACGTGGCCGATCGCGACCGCCTCCGCCTCGTTCGCGACCGCGGCCAGCTCCGGCGCGGGCTCGAGGCAGCCGAAGAAGTTGGGCTGCTGGAACAGCACCGCCGCCGCTCCGTCCGCCGCGGCCCGCACCTCCTCCGGATCCGTGACGCCCTCGCGGTGGGGCACCTCGACGACCTCGAGCCCGAAGCCCGGGGCGTACGTGCGGACGACCTGACGCACCTGCGGGCTCGTCGCCTCCGTGAGGACGACCTTCGTGCGGCCCGTGTGGTGTCGCGCCACGAACGTCGCGTCCGCGGCGACGGTGGTGCCGTCGTAGCCGGACGCGTTCGAGACGTCCATGCCGGTCAGCTCGCAGATCGCGGTCTGGTACTCGAAGATCGCCTGGAGCACGCCCTGCGAGAGCTCCGGCTGGTACGGCGTGTAGGCGGTGAGGAACTCGCCCCGGCTGAGGATCGCGTCGACGACGGCGGGGACGTAGTGGTCGTACACGCCGGCGCCGAGGAACGAGACCTCCGCGCCCGTGTGGACGTTGCGCGCGGCGAGCGCCTCGAGGTGGGCGACGAGCTCCGGCTCGGAGAGGGCGGGCTCGAGCGCCAGGTCGCGCCCGAGACGCACGCCGTCGGGGATCTGCGCGAACAGCTCGTCGACGTCCGCGACCCCGATCGTCTCGAGCATCGCCTCGCGGTCCTCGTCGGTGAGGCTGAGGAAGGGGTGCGTCACTGCTCCGCCAGCACCTGCCGGTAGGCGTCGAGGTCGAGCAGCGCATCGGTCTCGGACGGGTCGCTCAGCCGGATGCGGATCAGCCACCCGTCGCCGTAGGGGTCGTCGTTGACCGTCTCGGGCGCGTCGACCACGGCCTGGTTCACCTCGAGCACCTCGCCGGACAGCGGTGCGATCAGGTCGGACACCGCCTTCACCGACTCGACCTCGCCGTACGACTCACCGCTCGTCACCGTCGACCCGACCTCGGGCGCCTCGTAGTGGACGAGCTCGCCGAGGGCGTCCTGCGCGAACCACGTGATCCCGAGGACGGCCTCGTCGCCGTCGACGCGGGCCCAGTCGTGCTCACGGTGGTACTTGAGGTCGTCGGGGTAGCTCTCGACCGCCGCCACTAGGCCTGCTCCTTCCGGTAGATGGGCTTCGGGACGACGCGCGCCGCGCGGTCGCGCCCGCGCACGTCGATCGTGATCGTGGTTCCGGGCTCCGCCGTCGCGGCCGGCACGTACCCCATGCCGATGCCGACGTCGAGCATGGGCGAGTGCGTGCCGGACGTGACCTCCCCGCCCTCGCGAATCGCCATCCCCTGGCGCGGGATCGCACGCTCCTCCATCACGAAGGCCGCGAGGCGCCGCTCCGGCCCTGCGTCCTTGACCCGCCGCAGCGCGTCGGCGCCGGTGAAGTCCTTCTCGAGCGCACAGACCCACCCGAGCCCCGCGGAGATCGCGTCGGTGTCGGGCCCGATGTCGTTGCCGTGGAGCGGGTAACAGACCTCGAGGCGGAGGCTGTCGCGGGCGCCGAGCCCCGCCGGCGTCACGCCCTGCTCGAGCACCCAGTCCCAGAGCTGCCCGGTGTCGGACGCGTCGCACAGGAGCTCGCACCCGTCTTCGCCGGTGTAGCCCGTTCGGTTGACCATCACCGCGACGCCGCCGAGCTCCGCCTCCGCGAACGTGAACGCCGGCGCCTCCGGAAGGCCCAGACGCTCGACCGCGCGCGGGCCCTGGACGGCGAGCAGCCCGAACTCGCTCGAGCGGTCGCCGACCTCGGTGCCGCGGATCTCGCGCTCCTTCAGCCACGCGAAGTCGGCCTCGCGGTTCGACGCGTTGACGATCAGGAGGTAGCGGAACTCGTCGAGCCGGTACGCGATCAGGTCGTCGACGATTCCGCCGCGCTCGTTCGTCAGCAGCGTGTACTGGGCCTGGCCCGTCCCGATCCGGTCGAGGTCGTTCGAGAGCAGCGACTGGAGGAGCTCCGTCGCGCGCGGGCCCTCGACCTCGAGCTCGCCCATGTGCGACACGTCGAAGACGCCCGCGTCCGTCCGGACGGCGCGGTGCTCCTGGATCACGCCCGCGTACTGCACCGGCATCTCCCACCCCGCGAACGGGACCATCCGCGCGCCGAGCGCGACGTGGCGGTCGTGGAGCGGCGTGCGCAGCAGCGTCTGCACCGCTTCGATGCTAGTCGGTCACGGCCCTCGGCCCGCGGAGGAGGTTTGCGCTCCGCTGCAGGCGGTACACCGACCGTGCCCTCGGGGCTCCGGCCGAGAGGTTGGGAGCCCTACGACCCGGTCCGCCGCCCCGGTTCGCCCTGAGCCGGGGCGGCCCCGTTTCCCGGCCCGGTCAGGAGGCGGCCGGAGCGAGCACGTCGACGACGCGCTCCTCGCCCGTGAGCCCCTCGTCGCCGAGCGCCCCCCGCACCGTCTCGGCCAGCTCCCCCGACGCGAGCAGCTCCTCGCAGATGTCGGCGCCGCCGACGAGCTCGCCGCGGACGAAGACCTGCGGGATCGTCGGCCAGCCGGACAGCGCGGAGAGCTCCTGGCGGATCTCGGGGTCCGGGAGGATGTTGACGGCCGAGACGGGCGCGCCGACGGCCCTGAGCGCGTCGAGCGCGCGTGCGGAGTTCCCGCACATCACCATCTGCGGCGTGCCCTTCATGAACAGGGCCACCGGCTCCGTCTCGATCACGTCCTTGATGCGGTCGCGCAGCTCGTCGCTCATCTCGTCCCCTTCGTCCGGATACGCAGCTCGTGGATGGTGCCGTCGCGGAGCTCGTCTGCGAGCGCGGCGTTCACCGCACGGTGCTGCTCCACGAGCGGGACGCCGTCGAAGCGCGGCGTCGCGAGGAGCACCTGGAAGTGGTCGCCGCCCCCCGTGCGGTCGACGACCGCGAGCTCCGTCGCCTCGGGGAACGCGTCGCGCAGCTTCGCCTCGAGCACCTCGGCCGACACGCTCCGATGGTACCGGCGGGGACCCCGCTACTCGTCGCGCAGGAACGAGGGGACGTCCAGGACGTCGCGGTCGGTGTCGAACGTCGTGGCCGGCGTCGACGTCGCCGGGACCGGCGCCTCGCCGACACCCGTCTCGCGGCGGCGCCGACGACGACGGTCGCCGAAGCCGGTGGCGATCACCGTCACGCGCACCTCGTCGCGGAGCGAGTCGTCGATCACGGCGCCGAAGATCACGTTCGCGTTCGCGTCGGCCGCCTGCGTCACGACCTCTGCCGCCTCGTTCACCTCGAAGAGGCCGATCCCCGACGGGCCGGAGACGTTCAGCAGGATCCCCGTCGCGCCCTCGATCGAGGTCTCGAGCAGCGGCGACGACACCGCGGTGCGGGCCGCCTCGGCGGCGCGGTTCTCGCCCGACGCCGCCCCGATCCCCATCAGCGCCGACCCGGCGTCGGTCATGATCGTGCGGACGTCGGCGAAGTCGAGGTTGACGAGCCCCGGCACCGTGATCAGGTCGGTGATCCCCTGCACGCCCTGCCGGAGGACGTCGTCGGCCAGCCGGAACGCGTCCACGACCGAGGTCTTCTTCTCGACCACCTGCAGGAGGCGGTCGTTCTCGATCACGATCAGGGTGTCGACGCGGTCGCGCAGGTCGCCGATTCCCACCTCGCCGCGCTCCGAGCGGAGCCGGCCCTCGAAGTTGAACGGCTTCGTGACGACGCCGACGGTCAGCGCGCCGAGCTCGTCCTTCGCCAGCTCGGCGACGATCGGCGCGCCACCGGTGCCGGTGCCGCCGCCCTCGCCCGCGGTGACGAAGATCATGTCGGCGCCCTTCAGCGCCTCCTTCAGCTCGTCGCGCGACTCGTGCGCCGCCGCCTGGCCGACCGCCGGGTCGGCGCCGGCACCGAGACCGCGCGTCGCCTGCGAGCCGATGTGGATCTTCACGTCGGCGTCGCCCATCTGGAGGGACTGCGCGTCGGTGTTCACCGCGATGAACTCGACGCCGGTGAGGCCGGCCTCGACCATGCGCGAGACCGCGTTCGTGCCTGCGCCGCCGACGCCGACGACCTTGATCACTGCGAGGTAGTTCCCGGACTGACTGCTCATCGCCACAGCTCGTGACCTCTATCTCTCGTCGAGGTTAAGGGCAGCGGAGGCTCCCGTCGAGGGTTCAGGGTAGGGACGCTTGTCTCCACTGTCAACGCACGTTACACGCATCGGCCACTCCAAACCCTCAAGCTCAGGCTTCGGGTTGAGGGTTGGTCACCTGACCGGAGACGGGACGTTCCGGCAGGCTCACGTCGAGGTAGTCCGGCCCGCCGGCCGCACGCGACACGAGTCCCGGCAGGATCGTGGCCGCGACCGCGAGCTTCACCGGCAGGTCGCGCGGCTCGCCGAGACGGAGCACGAGCCCGCCGTCGAGGACGAGGACGCCGACGCCGCGGTCGAGCGCCACGCTCCGGACGCGGGCCGGGAAGCCGGTCGGGATCGCACGAACGACGCGCATCGGTGCCGCGACGGAGCGCTGCGCGAGCAGGTCGCCCGGAACGGGGGGCACGAGCCGCGCCGCCCACACACGCGGAAGCCGCGGGTGGGCGCCGCGGGGCAGGGCGCGGAGGACGCGGCCGCGCGCCGAGAGGAGCCATGACGCGCGTCCGCGGCGCAGCACCGCCGCCGGGAGCTCGCGCGTGACCGAGACGACGAGCGTGTGCGGGAAGGCACGGTCGACCGTCGCCGACCGCACGTCGGGCAGGGCTTCGACGCGTGCCGCGATCCCCGGGTCGAGCGCGAGGAGGCTCGTCCCCCGCTCGCGATCGACGACCGCGCGCACCTGGCGTGCGATCGCCGGCGTCGCTCCCGTGACGCGGACGGTCCCCACGTCGAAGACGGGCGTCGTGCGCGCGACGGCGTACAGCCCCGCTGCGAGGACGGCGAGCGCCACGCCGACGAGGACGGACCGCCCCGAGGGGAGGGCGGCGGCGACCTGCCCGGCCCCCGTGCGCGCGCGCAGCGGCACGACCGCCGCGCGTCCACGCGGCCCTGCTCTCCGTGACGAGGCCACGGCCGAGGGTTCGGCGGGCGGGGGGCGATTCCTCGCCCGCGCCGTCTACAGGATCAGCTCGTCCTCGTCGCCGCGGCGCCGCGCGAGCGCCCGCAGGGCGAGGGCGGCGACCCAGACGGCCACCGGCGTGAGCACGAGCGCGAGCACGTCGCGCCAGGCGATCGCGACCCAGAGCAGCGGCACCGCCGCCAGCGATGCGATCCGGACCTCGCGCTCGTCGGCGAGGCGTCGGCACGTCGCGGCGAGCCGGCTCACGGTCCTCCGGCCGCAGTCCGTCGGGCGCGGAGGCGCGCGAGCTCGTCCTCGAGCTCCTGGACGCCGCCCTGGGCGTCGTACGACTCCGCGAGGAGGGCGCGGGCCGCCGCGAGCCGCACCGCATGATCCGGGCTGCCGTCCGCGAGCGTCGCGTGCAGCGCCTCGTCGAAGCGGCGCCAGATGCCGTCCGCCTGCTGCTCGGCGCGCCGGCGCAGGAACTGCCGCACGTCGACCCCCGCTTGCAGGACGTGCTCCGCGAGCTCGGACTCGCGCGCCTCGAGCTCGCGCTCGCGGTCGGCCACCAGCCGCTCGCGCTCCTCCAGGGCGTCCTCGGCGACGACCAGGTACGAGAGCCGGTCCGCGAGCTCGCGCTCGCGCGGGTCTTCCTCGATCGCGGGTGCCTCGCCGCCCACGGCGTCGGACGGCTCGCCGTGCTCCGGCGGCTCCTCGTCGTGCCCGAGCCCGATATAGGCCCGAAGCCCCGAGCCGAACTCGTGGGTGTCGTCCATCGGTTGCTGACACCCCTCGGCACGACGGGCAGCCGGCGTGATCACTCGTTCGGGTGAATCGCCCCGAGGAGCTCGACCTCGTGCCGGAGCTCCACGCCGAACTGCTCCCGCGCCCGCCGGCGCGCCTCCCGCATCAGGGCCACCGCGTCCGCCGAGCGGGCGCCGTCGGCGTTCTCGATGAAGTTCGCGTGCTTCGGCGAGATCTGCGCCCCGCCGATCCGGTGCCCCTTGAGCCCGCATGCCTCGAGCATCCGGCCCGCGGAGAGCTCGTGGTCGGGGTTCTTGAAGACGCTGCCGAACGTCCGACGGTTCGTCGGCTGGGCCGCCTTGCGGCGCGCGTTCAGCTCGCGCACCTCGGCCTTGACCTCGTCGGGGTCGCGCCGGCGCAGGCGGAACTCGACGCGCGCGACCACCTGCCCGTGGCGGAGCTCGGAGTGACGGTAGGACATCCCCAGCTCGTCCGGGGTCCGCCAGTCCGCCCCCTCGACCGTGACCACGAGCGCGCGCTCCATGATCCCGCGCCAGTCGCCGCCGTACGCGCCCGCGTTCATCCACACGCCGCCGCCGGCCGTGCCCGGGATCGCGCACGCGAACTCGAACCCGCCGAGACCCGCCGCACGTGCGCGATGGAGCGCGACCGCGTTCGCCGCGCCGCCGCCGCAGACGAGCAGGTCGCCGCGGGCCTCGGCCGTCGCCAGATCGCCGGCGAGTCGGAGGACGAGCCCGTCGACGCCGTCGTCGGCGACGAGCAGGTTCGACCCGAGGCCGATCGTGTAGACGGGCAGGTCGCGGTCGGCCGCGAACCGGAGCGCCTCGCGGAGCTGGTCCTCCGTCTCCGGACGCGCGAGGTAGCGGGCCGGACCGCCGGTGCCGAGCGTCGTCATCCGCGAGAGCGCCACCTGCTCCTCGATCGTCATGCGAGCGCGTCCAGCAGCATCGGCCCGACACGGTCGACGTCGCCCGCGCCGACGGTGAGGACGAGGTCGCCCGGCCGGACCCAGGCGCCGACGACGGTGACGGCGTCGGCGAGTGACGGTGCGTAGGCGATCCGCATCCCGGGGCGCGCGTCGAGTGCCGCGTCGACGACGAGCTTGCCGGTGACGCCCGGCACCGGCTCCTCGCGCGCCTTGTACACATCGGTCACGACGGCCGCGTCCGCCGCAGCCACGGCGCTCCCGAGCTCGTGCCAGGAGTGCAGCGTCCTCGAGTAGAGATGCGGCTGGAAGACCACGACGACGGAGCCGAACGGACGGGCTGATTGCGGTGCAGCCCTCCACCACTCCTTCGCGGCCGCGATGACGGCCTCGAGCTTGGCCGGGTTGTGGGCGTAGTCGTCGACCACGGTGACGCCGCCCGCCTCGCCGACCGGCTCGAACCGGCGGCCGACGCCGCGGAACTCGGGGAGCACGCGGGCCGCGTCCTCGCGCGGGACGCCGGCGAGCTCGAGCGTGGCGAGCGCGGCGGCGGCGTTCCCCCGGTTGTGCTCGCCGGGCACGGCGAGCTCCAGCGCCGCCGGCTCCAGCGTCTCCCCGCGCACGACCTGCGGGACGTGCGCGAGCCACCGCTCGAAGAGCGCCCGCACCTCGGCGACCGAGGCGAACTCGCTGTGGTGGTCGAGATCGACGTTCAGCACGACCGCGATCGCGGGCCGCAGCGACTCGATCGTCCGATCCGACTCGTCCCCCTCGACGACGAGCCAGCCCGAGCCGGCGCGCGCGTTTCCCCCGAGCTGCGGGACGTCGCCGCCGATGACGAAGGCGGGGTCGCGGCCGAGCCGGTCGAGCACGAACGCGATCATCGCCGCGGTGGTCGTCTTGCCGTGCGCGCCGGCGACGACGATCGACGGCTGCGCCGCGACGAGCTCGGCGAGCAGCGCCGCGCGCGGCGTTCCCTCGACCTGCGCGCGGTACGCCGAGGAGACCACGACCTCCCAGCCCTCCCGGACGACGGGATCGGCTGTGATCTCGAGCGGGACGTCCTCGAGGCCCACGAGGTACGGCGTCCGCACGCGATCCCAGCCCCCGACCTCCGCGCCCCACGCGCGCGCGAGCTTCGCGTACGCCGAGAGACCGGCGCCGCCGATCCCGACGAACCACAGCCGCCTACCCCTGAGCGCGCCCGGCAAGGGCGATCAGCTCCTCCGCAATGCCGTCGGCGGCGTCGGGACGCGAGGCGGCACGCATCGCAGCGGCCATCGCCGCGAGGCGCGGCGGGTCGTCGAGCAGCGACCGGACGAGCTCGCCGACGCGGCCGAGCTCGGTCTCGGGCACGACGATCGCGCCGCCGGCGCGCTCGAAGTGCTGCGCGTTCTTCGTCTGGTGGTCGGCCGTCGCATAGGGGTAGGGCACGAGGATCGCGGGCATCCCCGCGGCCGCCAGCTCCCAGACCGACCCGCCGGCCCGCGAGACGGCGAGATCGGAGGCGCCGAGCGCGGCGCCGAGACCCTCCGTCACCGGCAGCAGGACGTAGTCGGGCCGCGTCACGCGGCCGAGCAGCGAGGGGTAGTCGCGCTCGCCCGAGATGTGCAGCACGGCGGGACCGGATGCCCCGAACGTCTCGACCGCCCAGTCGTTGAGCGCCGTCGCGCCCGCGCGTGCCCCCGCGACGAGCAGCACCGGCCCGTCCGCCGGCAGCCCCAGGGCCGTCCTGGCGCGCTCGCGCGGCCACGGCGCCGACACGGCGGGGACGGGACGTCCCACGACGGCGTGCTTCCGGCCCGTCCGGCCGGGGATGTCGTACGCGAGCAGCACGCGCCGCGCGAACGGCGCCGCGAGCCGATTCGCGAGCCCGAGATGCGCGTCGGCCTCCGTGAGCGCGGCCGGGATCCGCTTCGTCCAGGCCGCGAGCACCATCGGTCCCGCGACGTAGCCGCCACCACCGAGCACGACGTCGGGCCGTCGTTGCTCGAGGATCGAGCGACATGCGAACGGCGCCGCGACGGCTCGCCCGAGCGCGCGCACGAGCGCGACCCCCGGCCGCCGCGGGAGACCGGAGACGCGGAACGTGTCGAGCTCGTAGCCCGCCGCCGGGACGAGCTGCGCCTCAGCCCGCTCCGGCGACCCGGCGAACGTCACGTGGACGCCGCGCTCCCGCAGCGCGTCCGCGACCGCGAGCGCCGGCAGCACGTGTCCTGCCGTCCCGCCGGCCGCGATCAGGCACCGAAGCTGCGACGCGTCCATTCGCGGCCACATTCAAGAGGATGCCGACCGATGCCAGCTGCACTACCAGGTTCGAGCCGCCGTACGACACGAACGGGAGCGGGATGCCCGTCAGGGGGGCGAGCCCGAGCACGGCCATGAGGTTGATCGCCGCCTGGCCGCACACGAGCGCGACGAGACCGGCGGCGAGGTGCTTCCCGAAGGCGTCCCGACACGAGAGCGCGATCCTCAGACCCGCCCACGCGAACAGCGCGTAGGCCAGGATCACCGCGGCCGTGCCGACGAGCCCCAGCTCCTCGCCGATGATCGCCAGGATCATGTCCGTGTGCGCCTCGGGCAGGTAGTGGATCTTCTGGACGCCCTGGCCGAGCCCCTCGCCGAGGAACCCGCCCGACCCGAGGCCGATCTGGGCCTGGACGATCTGGAAGCCGCTCCCCTGCGCGTCCTGCCACGGGTCGAGGAAGCTCAGCAGCCGCTCGCGCCGGTAGGGCTCGAGCCAGATCGCGAGCGCGCCCAGCGTCATCGTGAGCCCGGCGGCGGTGCCGAGCACGCGCGCCGGGACGTTGGCGACGAGCAGCAACGCCGCGGCCGTGAGGAAGAGCGAGATCGTCGTGCCGAGGTCGGGCTCGACGAGAATCACCGCGCCGAGGAGCCCGAGCACGAGGCCGAGCGGCTTCGCCAGCTCGCCGAGCGTCTGCGGCGGTGTCTTGCGCGCCAGGTACGCGGCCGCCCACACGCAGAACCCGAGCTTCGCGAGCTCCGACGGCTGGAAGGTGGCCGGGCCGAGCTGGAGCCAGCGCCGCGCGCCGTTCACCGGCTGCGCGAGGACGAGCACCGCGACGCAGAGGCCGAAGCTCGCGACGAGCAGCGAGGGCGCGAGCGGCCGCAGGCGGCGGAAGTCGAACCGGGACGCCGCGATGAGCAGGCCGAGCCCGAGCAGCGCGTACGTCCCCTGGCGCTTCAGGAACTCGCTCGGGTCGTCGCCGCCGAGCGCGGCCGCCGCCGACGTCGCGCTGTAGACCATGACGAGCCCGAAGGCGACGAGGCCGAGCGTGACGAGGACGAGGATCTGCGATTCGAGACCCCGGGTCTTCACCCTCCCCGGGTTCGGACGAGGCGGGTGAACTCCTCGCCCCGGTGCTCGAAATCGCGGAACTGGTCGAAGCTCGCCGCGGCCGGCGAGAGCAGGACGACGTCGCCCGGGCGTGCACGTCGGGCGGCAGCGTCGAGGGCCCGGTCGAGCGTCCCCGCGACCTCGTGGACGACGCCGGCGCGGTCGAGCTCTCGCGCGAGCTCGGGCGCCGTCTCGCCGATCAGCACGGCGGCCCGGACGCGCCCCGCGGCCGCGTCGGCCAGCGGCGCCATGCTCTCGCCCTTGCCGCGTCCGCCCGCGATCAGGACGAGGGGCGCGTCGAGGGCCTCGAGGGCGCGCAGCGCGGCGCCGACGTTCGTCGCCTTCGAGTCGTTGACGTACTCCACGCCGTCGATCGTCGCCACGGGCTCGAGCCGGTGGGGGACGCCGGGGAAGGTGCGGAGCGCCAGGGCGATCGCCTCCTCCGACGCACCGAGCGCCCGGGCGGC
Organism: Pseudomonadota bacterium; assembly: GCA_050262775.1. Taxonomy (GTDB): domain Bacteria; phylum Actinomycetota; class Thermoleophilia; order Gaiellales; family Gaiellaceae; genus DATHTC01. Next base: position 26,391 of record JBLNEO010000091.1, read on the forward strand.
GGCAGCCGCGGCGGCCGCGTTCTCGCGGTTGTGCCGGCCGCGGATCCGCGGCTCGGCGGGGAGCGGATCGTCGGCGTCGAACTCCACGCGCCCCGCGGCGCCCGGCACGGCCCCGAAGCCGCGCGGGACGACCGCCGTGTCCGGCGGCCGCTGGTTCTCGAAGATCCGGAGCTTCGCGTCGCGGTAGGCCTCGAACGTCCCGTGCCGGTCGAGGTGGTCGGGCTCGAGGTTGAGGAGGACGGCGACGTCGCAGCGCAGCTCGTGCACGTCCTCCAGCTGGAAGCTCGACAGCTCGACGACCACGAGCTCGCCCTCCTCGACGCGCCCGTCGAGCTCGGTCAACGCCCGGCCGACGTTGCCGGCGACGGGCGCGCCGACCATCGCGCCGAGGAGCTCGCTCGTCGTCGTCTTCCCGTTGGTGCCGGTGACGCCGGCGAGGCGGACGGGGAGCAGGCGCGCCCCGAGCTCGACCTCGCTCCAGACGGGCACCTCCGCCGCCGCGACGAGCGGGTGCTCCCTCGGGACGCCGGGGCTCTTGACGATCAGCTCGACGCCCTCGAGCAGGCGGAGGTCGGTGTCGTCGCCGAGCGAGCGGTCGACCCGCCGCACCTCCACCCCGCGCCGCTCGAGCGCCGCCGCCGCCGCCTCGCCCGACCGCGCGAGGCCGAGCACGAGCGTGCGCCCGAACGGCGCGCTCACCGCCGTGCGAGCGCGGCGCCGACGAGCAGGCCGACGACCCCGCCGACCGCCGCGCCCGCGCCGAGCAGTCGCGGCGCCGCCGCCGGGAGCTGGCGCTGGACGACGCCGCCGTGCTCGACCGTCACCGCGTCCGAGAACACGACGCCTGCGACACCGTCGGCCGCCACCGTGACGTGGCCTGCGCGAACCGGCCCGCACCCGCCCTGGCGGATCGACACGGCACCGTCGGTCCGAACGGGACCGCAACCGCCCTGCGTGACCGTCACGGCGCCGCCCGCCCGTACGGGGCCGCAGCCCCCGTTCCGGATCGAGACGTCGCGGTCGGCGCGCACGACGAGCGCCGTGACGTGATCGAGGTGCACGTCCGTGCCGCGGATCTCCTTCGCCAGCGTCCTCATCGCGACCGCCCTTCGTCGATTACCGCCGTGCGGGGAGGAAGCCCTGCACGAAGTACCGGTAGTAGAGCGCGAATCCGGCCGCACAGAGGATCCCGGTGACGATCCAGAACCGCACCATGATCTTCGTCTCCGACCACGCCTTCATCTCGAAGTGGTGGTGGATCGGCGCCATCAGGAAGACGCGCTTGCCGAGGTACTTGAACGTGAACACCTGCAGCATCACCGACAGCGCCTCGAGCACGAAGATCCCCCCGACGAGGAGGAGCAGCGCCTCGGCCTTCAGCATGATCGCGAAGACGCCGATCGCACCGCCGAACGCCATCGAGCCGGTGTCGCCCATGAACACCTCCGCCGGGAAGGCGTTGTACCAGAGGAACCCGACCGAGGCCCCGATGAGCGCCCCGCCGAGGATCGCCAGGTCGAGGTAGGAGACGCTCTGCTCGCCGAGCTGCGCGGTGCGGATCGACGAGAAGACGGCCATGACCGTGAAGGTGAAGATCGCGATCATGCTCGTCCCGGCGGCGAGGCCGTCGATTCCGTCCGTCAGGTTGACGCCGTTCGCGAACCCGGCGACGACGAGGAACACGAACGGGTACCAGAGCCAGCCGAGCGGCAGCGACCAGTCGGCGATCGGGAGGTAGATCGACCGCGACAGGCCGAGGTCGTGGGCGAGGTACGCGACGGCGATCGCCACGACGGCGAGCAGGATCATCTTCCAGCGGCCCGCGAGACCGAGCGAGCGCCGGTGCGTGAGCTTGATGAAGTCGTCGGCGAAGCCGATCGCGCCGCAGGCGACGGTGGCGAAGAAGACGGTCAGGGCAGCCGTGGAGTAGCGGGAGAGCGCGAGGAACGCGATCGACGCGGCGAGCAGGATCAGCACGCCGCCCATCACCGGCGTCCCCTGCTTCAGGTGGTGCGCCTGCGGACCCTCCTCGCGGATGTGCTGGCCGAGCTCGCGGCGGCGGAGGAACTCGATGAACTTCGGGCCGATGACGATGGAGATGACGAGCGCGATCAGCGTCGCCGCGAGGACGCGTACCACTAGTCGGCCGCCTCCGCGACGAGCGCCGCTGCGACGCGCTCGAGGCCGGCTGCGCGCGAGGCCTTCACGAGCACGACGCGCCGGTCCCCGAGCCGTTCGCGCACCGCCGAGACCGCGTCGTCCACCGAGGCGACGAGCGTCCCGCCGTACTCGCGCGCGAGCCCGTTGCCGACCGCGACCACCTCGAGCCCGAGGTCGGCGGCCGCCGCGCCGACCGCCCGGTGGTACGCCGGCGCGGCGGGGCCGAGCTCGGCCATCTCCCCGAGCACCGCGAGCGGCCTGCGGTCGCCGGCGCGGGCGTGGAGGTAGCGGAGCGCCGCGACCATGGACACGGGATTCGCGTTCCAGGCGTCGTTGATCAGCAGGCCGCCGCCCGGGAGGTCGTGCTCCTCCCCGCGCCAGCGGGAGAACGCGATCGCCGACGCGCCCTCGGCGGCCCGGTCGAGCGGGAGCCCGGCCGCACGGTACGCGGCGAGCGCCGGCAGCGTGTTCCGTGCCTGGTGCTCGGCCGTGAACGGCACCTCGAGCTCGACGCGCTCGCCCCCGACGTCGGCCACGAGGAGCGGAGGCTCGAACGCGACGAGCCGCACGTCCCCGCCGTCGCCGAAGCGGATCGTCTCGACGTCGTCGCGCCGGTAGGGCTCGAGGAGCCGCTCACCGGCGGGCACGACGGCCGTCGCGCCTGCCGGGAGCGCCGCGATCAGCTCGGCCTTCGCCTGCGCGACGCGCTCGATCGACCCGAGGAGCCCGAGGTGGACCGGCGCGATGCTCGTGATCACGCCCACGTGCGGCCGCGCCACGGCGGCCAGCGCCGCGATCTGCCCGAGCCCGCGCATCCCCATCTCGGTGACGACGACCTCCGTCCCCGGCTCGATGCGGAAGAGCGTCAGCGGGAGCCCGACCTCGTTGTTGTGGCCGTCGGCCGCCGCCACCGTCGACGCGACGGGGCGCGCGAGGGCGGCGAGGATGTCCTTCGTCGACGTCTTGCCGACCGAGCCCGTGATCGCGACGACCGTCGCGTCGCTGCGGCCGCGGACGAGAGAGGCGAGCGCGGCGAGGGCACCGAAGGCGTCGTCCGGGACGAGCGCCGCCGCAGCACCCGCGGCGAGCGCGTCGTCGACGAACGCCACGCCGCCGCCGACCGCGACGAAGAGCGCCCCCGGTGCGACCCCGCGCGAGTCGACCTCGATCGCCGTCACGGTCCCGCCGCGGCCGACGCGCAGCTCGCCCGGCGCAGCCGCCCGGACGTCGGCGAGGGTGATCGGAATCACGCGCGCACCCGGCGCAGCGCCTCGCGGGCGACCTCGCGGTCGTCGAACGGATGCACGGTCCCGGCGACCTCCTGCCCGAGCTCGTGCCCCTTCCCGGCGATCACGAGCACGTCGCCCGGCCTCGCCTGGTCGACGGCCGACTCGATCGCGGCCCGCCGGTCGAGCTCGACCTGCACGTCGCGCGTGGCGCCCGCGACGACGGCTTCCACGATCGCAGCGGCGTCCTCGCTCCGCGGGTTGTCGGAGGTGACGATCGCCACGTCGGCGAGCTCCGACGCGATCCTGCCCATCAACGGTCGCTTCGCGCGGTCGCGGTCGCCGCCCGCCCCGACGACCACGAGCACGCGGCCGCGCGCGAGATCGCGGGCGGTGCGGAGGACGTTCGCGAGCGCCTCCGGCTTGTGCGCGTAGTCGACGAGGACGGCGAAGGGCTGCCCCTCCTCGACGGGCTCGAGGCGTCCGGGCACGCCGCGCAGCGCCTCGACCCCCGCGGCGATCGCGTCGTCCTCGACGTCGAGGAGACGCGCGAGCGCCACGGCGGCGAGCACGTTCTCGACGTTGAACGCGCCGAGCAGCCGCGTGCGCAGCGGGATCCCCGCGGCGCGGAAGCGTGCGCCGTCGGCGGCCAGCTCCAGCCCCTCCGCGCGGATCTCCGCGTGGCTCCCGAGGCCGAACGTGAGCGCGCCCGGCAGCTCGGCCGCGAGCCGCCGTCCCCATTCGTCGCCGACGTTCACGGCGGCGCGCGGGCTCGGCTCCGCAGCGAAGAGCCGCCGCTTCGCCTCGAAGTACTCCTCCATCGTCCCGTGGAAGTCGAGGTGCTCGTGCGAGAGGTTCGTGAACGCGAGCGCGCGCATCCGCACGCGGTCGAGGCGGCGCAACGCCGACGCGTGCGACGACGCCTCGATGACGGCGCTGCGGTTGCCCGCGTCGAGCATCTCGCGGAACAGGCGCTGGAGGTCGATCGCCTCCGGCGTCGTCCGCTCGAGCGTGCGCCGCTCGCGACCGACGCGGGTCTCGACGGTGCCGACGAGGCCGGGCCGCCGCCCGGCCGCCTCGAGGATCGAGTGGAGGACGAACGCCGACGTCGTCTTGCCGCTCGTCCCGGTCACGCCGGCGACCTCGAGCTCGTCCGTCGGCCGCCCGAAGAATGCGTCGGCCGCCGTCGCCATCGCCGCGCGCACGTCGCCGACGACGAGCTGCGGCACGGAGAGCCCCAGCGGTCGCGCGACGACGAGTGCGACGGCGCCGCGCTCGACCGCCTGCGGCGCGAAGTCGTGTCCGTCGCGCGTCGACCCCGGGACGGCGAAGAACAGCGTGCCGGGCGCGGCCGCGCGGGCGTCGTACACGAGGTCGCGTACCTCCACGGGCGCGCGCTGGACGACGGCTTCCGGGGCGAGCGCGGCGATCAGGCGCTCGAGGTCCATGTCGCGCAGGACTCTAGCGTCGGGGTCGGCGCGGGATCACCGGTCGAGGGGAGCGTCGGGCGGCACTTCCAGGTACTGCAGCGCGAACCGCGAGATCTGCTGGAACGCCGGCGCCGCGACGACGCCGCCCCAGATCGAGCCGCGCGGCGCGGCGACGGTGTAGATGACGAAGAGCCCCCGCTTAGGAGCCGGGACGAACCCGACCAACGAGGGGAACTACCCGG
>JBLNEO010000092.1:0-9008 GCA_050262775.1 Pseudomonadota bacterium
GCCGCGCGCGAGCGGGCCTGCTGCTCGATCGCGATCCAGCTCGGGAGCCGCCTCGAGGACGCCGCCGTGCTCACGCACTCCGCGTCGGCGACGGTGCGCGAGGCGCTCCTCCACACGCCGCCGGCGCACGTCTTCTGCACGACCTCGTCGCCGCTCGAGGAGGGCATCGCCTTCGCGGAGGAGCTGCGCGCGGCGGGGCTCGACGTGACGCTGCTCCCGGACGAGGCCGCCGCGGCCGCGCTCGACCGCGCGGGTCTCCTGCTCGTCGGCGCCGACACCGTCTTCCGCGACGGCGCCGTGTGCAACAAGATCGGGACGAGGCTCCTCGCGGAGGCGGCCGCGCAGCGACGGGTGCCCGTGGTCGTGGCGGCGGAGTCGTTGAAGCTCGTGCCGGTCGACGCGGCCGACGCACCCCCGCTCGACGGCGAGGCCGGCACCTTCTTCGACGTCACGCCGGGGTCCCTCGTCGACGAGGTCGTGACGGAGGAAGGGCGGCTGTCGATCGAGGACGTCGGCGCCCTCGTCGAGCGGACGCCGTTCCTGCGCGCGGGCTGGGACCTGCTCGAGCCCTAGGCGTCGAGCCAGGCGGTGCAGCCCTCGGCCAGCCGGCTTCCCCACGGCGTGGGGTCGTCGAACAGGCGCATCGCCATCATCACGTTCAGCAGCATCCCGTCGGCGAAGAACCGCGACACGTCCTCGCCGCGCACGCCCGCCTGCTCGGCGAGGTCGACGAGCTCGCGCCAGACCTCGCGCACGCCGGCGCGCACGTCGTCGTCGTCGCACGACACGAAGCACTGCATCATCAGCTTCAGGCGCGTCCGGTCCTCGAGCAGCAGCTCCTCGTAGGCGTCGCCCATCGCACGCAGCGCGTCGCGCCCCTCCTTGCCGGCGCCGGCCGCGGCCATCCGCTCGACGATCTCGCCCATGCCGACGCGGGCCGTCTCGAGGTAGAGGCTCTTCTTCGTCCCGAACAGGCGGAAGAGGTACGGCTGCGAGATCCCTGCCGCGCGGGCGATGGTCTCGGTCGAGGCGCCGTGGAACCCCCTGTCGGCGAACTCGCGCATCGCGGCCGCCAGCACCGCCTCGCGCCGCTCCTCCGCCGTCTGCCGCCGTGGCTGCGTCGTCGCCATCCGATGGAAGTTATCGCTCACTTCCTTCGCCGCGTCAAACCCCCGAACGAGGGCGTGGCCCGTCCCCGGTTCGGGCGATGGTGCGGGCGAGATGGATGCGGCCCTCTCGCACCGCGGCGCCCTCGCCGCCGCCGCGCTCACGGCGTACGCGGCGATCGCCGTGGCGTACGTGACGATCGAGGTTCCCGGACTCGGGATCGGCCACCTCTTCTACCTGCCGATCGCGATGGTCGCGCTCGCCACCGGCGCGACCCTCGGCGCCGGCGCCGGCGGCCTCGCCACGATGCTCTACGTCGTCTGCGTGATCCTCAACGACCGGATCCCGAGCGCCGACGTCCTCACGGCGTCCACGGTGATCCGCGGCCTCACCTACGTCTCGAGCGGCGCCGTGATCGGCGCCTTCGCCGCGCGGAACCGCCTGCTCGTCGAGCAGCTGCGCGACCTGGCGGCGAGGGACTTCCTCACCGGGCTGCTCAACGCACGCGCGTTCGACGGCGCCCTCGGCCGCCGGTGCGCGGACGAGCGCCCCTTCGCCCTCCTCCTCGCCGACCTCGACGAGCTGAAGCAGACGAACGACCGCGACGGGCACGAGGCGGGGAACACGCTCCTGCGCGGAGGAGCGGCCGCGCTGCAGGAGATGCTCCGGGACGGGGACGAGCTGGCCCGGATCGGCGGCGACGAGTTCGCGATCCTGGCCGACGTCGCGTCGGCCGCCGACGCCGAGCGGCTCGCACGCCGTGTCGAGGCGCGCCTCGGCGAGCGGGGCGTCGCGCTCAGCGTCGGGTGGGCGCAGTTCCCGTCCGACGGCGGCACCGCGGTCGCGCTCTGCGGGCGCGCCGACGAGCGGCTGTACGCGTCCAAGCGGGCGCGCAAGGGCGGCGGGGAGGTCGTGGCGCTCCGCCGCCCTGCGGCGGGCTAGAGCGCGCGGCGGAGCGCGTCGGCGACGCGGTCGAGCTCGCCGTCGGTCAGCTTCGTGTGGAACGGCAGCGCGAGCGCGTGCTCGAACGCGTGGTCGGCGCCGGGGAAGTCGCCCTGGTCGCGATAGGCGCCGAGGCGGTGGAGCGCGTAGGTGCCGATCTGGCACTGGATGCCCTGCGCGCGCAGCGCCTCGAGCACGGCGTCGCGGCCCTCGACCTGGACGACGTACGCCTGCAGGCCGTGGCGGTCGCCCTCGTCGGCGCGCGGCAGCGTCACCGGGAGGCCGGCGAGCCGCTCCTCGTACCCCCGCGCGACGCGTTCCCGCGCGGCGAGGAGATCCTCGAGCCGGCGGAGCTGCGGGATCCCGATCGCGCAGAGGAGGTCGGGGAGGCGGTAGTTGAACGCGCCGCGCGGCAGGTCGTCGTAGCGGTCGGACGGGCTCCAGCCGTGGTGCCGCAGGGAGCGGACGGACTCGGCGATCGCGGCGTCGCTCGTCGTCACCGCGCCGCCCTCTCCGGTCGTGACGATCTTCCGCGGGTGGAAGCTGAGGCAGCCGAGCACCCCGAGCCCGCCGGCGGCACGACCGCGGCGCCGCGCCCCGAGGGCCCCGGCCGCGTCCTCGAGGATCGGGGCGTCGGGCAGCTCGTCGATGCGCGCCGGGCGCCCGAAGAGGTGCACGGCCAGGATCGCCCGCGTGCGGGGCGTGACGGCCGCGTGCGCCGCGGACGGGTCGACGTTCATCGTCACGGGGTCGACGTCGACGAGCACGGGCCGCGCGCCGGCGAGCGCGACGACGTTCGCCGTCGCGGGGAACGTGTACGCGGGGACGAGCACCTCGTCGCCCGGGCCGATCCCGAGGGCGAGCACCGCCAGGTGGAGCGCGGCCGTCCCCGACGAGACGGCGACGGCGTCCGTGGTGCCGCACGCGTCCGCCAGCAGCCGCTCGAGCTCGGCCACCTTCGGCCCCATCGTCAGCTGCCCCGTCTCGACGACGGCGGCGAGCTCGGCCAGCTCCTCCTCGCCGACGTCGGGCGAGGCGAGGCGGATCACGCCAAGGCCGGTTTCCGCGCCCTGTACCAACTGATCGTCCGCGCGAGCCCCTCGTCGAGGTCGACCTTCGCCTCGAACCCGAGCTGCTCGCGCGCCTTCGAGACGTTCGGGATCCGGATCTCCACGTCGGTGTAGTGCAGCGGCTTGAACACGATCTCCCCCGGGCACCCGCTGAGGCGCTTCACACGCTGCGCGAGGTCGTAGATCGTCACCGTGGAGCGCGCGTTGCCGATGTTGAAGCTCTGCCCGACCGCCTCCGGGCGCTCGAGGCAGAGGAGGAGTCCCTCGACCATGTCGTCGACGTAGCACCAGGCGCGGATCTGCGAGCCGTCGCCGTGGATCTCGAGGTCACGGCCCGCGAGCGCCGCCTCGATGAACGCGCGGATCGCGCCGCCGCCGATCTGTCCCGGGCCGTAGACGTTGAAGGGGCGCACGGTCGCCGTCGGCAGGCCGAGCTCGTCGTGGTAGGCGTGCGTCATGTGCTCGCCCGCGAGCTTCGAGACGGCGTACGTCCAGCGCGCCTCGCCGACCGAGCCCGTCGTCGTCACGTGCCCCTCCTGCACGTTGATCGCATGCGTGCCGAAGACCTCGCTCGTCGAGAAGTCGACGAAGCGCTCGAGGCCGGGGACGGCGATCGCGGCCTCCAGGACGTTGTAGGTGCCGATGAGGTTCACGCGCATCGTCCGGACGGGGCTCGCGAGCACGGTGTCGACGCCGGCGATCGCGGCCGCGTGCACCACGTGCGTCACCCCCTCGGCGGCGGCGCGCACCGACGCGGGATCGAGCACGTCGCCCTCGACCAGCCGGTAGTTCGGGTGCTCGAGCAGGTCGGTCCCCGCCGCGGCGTCGCGGTGGAGGTTGTCGAGCGCGACGATCTCGTTCTCGTCCACGAGCCTGCGCGCGAGCGTCGTGCCGATGAACCCGGCGCCGCCGGTGACGAGGATCCGCTTGCCTGCGAGTGGCACGGCCGGAGCGTACCCTTCCACCCGTGCTCGTCCTCGCCCTCGCCGCCGTCGTCGCGCTGGGCCCGGCGACGAGCCTGACGATCACCGAGTGGCCGAGGGGGCGCGGCGACTCGGCGCCGCGGACGTGGACGCTCCGCTGCGGCCCCGTCGCCGGGACGCTGCCCCGTCGCGCCGCCGCGTGCCGGCAGCTGCTCGCGGTCCGCACCCCGTTCGCCCCGGTCCCGCCCGGGACGGCCTGCACCGAGATCTACGGCGGCCCGCAGGAGGCGCTCGTCCGCGGGCGCCACCGCGGCCGGCCCGTGTGGGCGCGCTTCGACCGCCGCGACGGGTGCGCGATCGCGCGCTGGAACCGGGTCTCGCTGCTGTTCCCGCTCCGCGTCGGCGTCGCGTAGGTGGACGACGCGCGGATCGCCGCCGAGCTCGAGGTCGCGCACATGCCGGCCGACGAGCTCGTCGCCCTCGTCTACCGGCTCGCGCTGCGGCGCCCGCCGGAGCCCGACGCGCTGCGCGAGGCCGCCGAACGGCTCGGCGCGGGGACGCTCTCGCCCGCGGCGCTCCTCGGCGACGTGGTCGGCAGCGCCGAGTTCGAGCACGTCCGGACGCTCGACGACGCGGTCGCCCGTGCCCGCCGGGCGCGGGCCGCCGGCGAGCGGCCGCGCGGGCTCCGTGCGCCCGCGTCGCACGACGAGCGCGCGATCGAGATCCCGTGGGCGCTGTCGCGCCTGCGCGGGGAGGCGGCCGTGCTCGACGTCGGCTACGCCTTCGCCGAGCCGGCGTGGCTCGCCGCGCTGACGAGCGCCGCCGCGCCGGGCGCCGTCGTCGGGGTCGACCTGGCGGAGCGCGAGGTGCCCGGCATCCGCGGCGTCCGCGCGGACGTGCGGGAGCTCCCGTTCGCGGACGGCGCGTTCGACGTCGCCTTCTGCATCTCGACGCTCGAGCACGTCGGCCTCGACAACCGTCGCTACGGCACCGACGCCGCACGCGACGAGGGCGGACGTGCGGCGGCGCTCCGCGAGCTGCGGCGGGTCGCCCGGCGGGTCCTCGTCAGCGTGCCGGCGGGCGTGGAGGAGGACCACGGTGCGTTCGTCCAGCTGCCGCCGGAGGCGTGGCTCGCCTCGTTCCGCGACGCGGGGCTCGAGGTCGTCGAGCACGAGACGTACGAGCGGACGCCGTCCGGGTGGACGTCGACCGACGGCTCGCCGGCCGTCGCGTACGGCTCGCGCGGCGACGGGGCCGCGGCCGTCCTGTGCGCCGAGCTCGGCCCGCGGCGGTTCCGCCTCCCGCGCTTCGGCCGCCGGTAGGGTCGCCGCGTGGACCGGGCGGTTCGGCGGGCAGAGGCGCAGCGGGCATGGGAGGCCGCCGCGGCACCCGCTCCCGCCGAGGGCCCGATGCGGCGCCTGCTCCGGCGCGCGCTGCGGTTCTACGTCGAGGACGTGGCGGTGCGACAGCGGGCGCTCGCGGACGCGACGCTGAAGCTCGTCGACGCGCTGTCGGAGGACCTCGACGCGGCGCAGCGCGCGCTCGACGAGGAACGGCGGCGGACGACGGCCCTCGAGGAGCGGCTGCTCCGCCTCGAGCGGCGGCCGCCCGGTGACGCGCAGGCGACCGTCGCCGTGCAGCCGCGGGCGGCCGCGCTCCCGGACTACTTCGCCTTCGAGAGCCGGATGCGGGCCTCCACGGAGGAGACGCGCGAGAAGCAGCGGCCGTACGTGGCCCTGTTCGCCGACGCGGCGCCGGTGCTCGACGTCGGCTGCGGCCGCGGCGAGTTCCTCGGCCTGCTCCGCGACGCGGGGATCGAGGCGCGCGGCGTCGACGCCGACGCCGACATGGTCGCCGACGCGCGCGGCGAGGGGCTCGACGTCGCGCAGGCCGACGTACTCTCCACGCTCGAGGAGGTGAAGCCGGCGTCGCTCGGCGGCATCTTCGGGGCGCAGCTCGTCGAGCACCTGCCGCCGCCGGCGCTCGTGCGCCTCCTCGAGCTCGCCCACCGCGCCCTGCGCCCGGGCGGGGTGCTCGTGCTCGAGACGATCAACCCGCTCTCGCCGCTCGCCCTGCGGAACTACTACGCCGACCTCACGCACGCGCAGCCGCTCGTCCCCGAGACGCTGGAGCTGCTCGTGAGCGGTGCGGGCTTCACCGGCGTCGAGGTGCGGTTCGCGAACCCGCCCGGCGAGCGGCTCGCGCGGCCGGACGACCCGGTGGTCGCCGCCAACGTCGACCGGCTGAACGACCTGCTCTTCGGGCCGCTCGACTACGCGCTCGTCGCACGGAGGTAGCGCGCAGGCTCGAGCCCGATCAGCCGCCGGGCGACCTCGGGTGTGGCGACCGGCCGCTCGACCGCCTCCGCGACCCGGACGAGCCGTTCGACGAGCGCGACGTTGCTCGCCGGCCGCGTCTTCTCCGTGTCGAGCCACAGGTTGTCCTCGAGGCCGACGCGGACGTGCCCGCCCATCGTGATCGCCATCGCGTTCACCGCGAGCTGGAAGCGACCGATCCCGGCGGCGGCCCACGTCGTCGCCGGCGGGAGCGAGGTGACGAGCGTCGCGAGGTGGAACGGCGTCGCGGCGAGCGTGCCGAGCGAGCCGAGCAGCAGGTTGACGTAGAAGGGGGGCTCGAGGACGCCGCGCCCGATCAGGTAGCTCGCGTAGTCGAGCATCCCCAGGTCGAACACCTCGAGCTCCGGGACGATGCCGCGCTCGCGCATCCGCTCCGCGAGCCGGCGGATCATCGCCGGCTCGTTCACGGACGCCTGCGTCGGGAAGTTCAGCGAGCCGAGCGTCAGCGAGGCCAGCTCCGGCTTCAGCTCGCCGTCGAGGCTGAGCACCTCCGAGCGCTCCTCGAAGCGCCGGAAGGTGCGGCCGCTGGTCGACACGCAGACGATCAGGTCGGGCGCCGCCTCCCGGACGGCGGCCACGACGTCGGCGTAGACCTCGGCGCGGTAGGTCGGCGTCCCGTGCACGTCGCGTGCGTGCAGGTGGACGATCGAGGCCCCGGCGGCCCGGCAGCGCGCCGCGTCCGCGGCGATCTCCTCGGGCGTGATCGGGACGTTGGGGTTGTCCTCGCGCGTCGGCACCATCCCCGTCAGCGCGGCGTTGACGATCAGCGGCGTCTCGAGCGTCACTTGCCCTCGATCCCCTCCTCGACGATGCGCGCAGGGACGCCGAGGACCTTGGCGCGGTCCGGCACGTCCGCCGTCACGACGGCGCCCGCGCCGACCACCGCGTGCGACCCGACGGAGACGGTGTTGAGGACGAGCGCGCCCATCGCCACGTAGGCGGCCTCCCCGATCCGGCAGAGGCCGGCGACGTTCGCGCCCGACTGGAGGGAGGTGAAGTCCCCGATCGTCGTGTGGTGGCCGACCAGGCAGCCGCGGTTCAGCAGCACGTGCCGTCCGATCGTCGTGTACGCGGCGACGATCGCGCCCGGGCCGACCACGGTGCCCTCTCCGAGGGTGCTCGTCGAGGAGACGCGCGAGCCCGGGTGCACGACGGTGGCGAACCCGAGCCCGCGCGCCTCGGCGTCGCGGACGAACCGGCTCCGCGTCGTCGTGCCGAGCCCGCACACGGCGTCGTGCGTCGCCGCGAGCGGCGCGACCTCGTCGATCCAGTGCACGGGGAGCCCCACGAGCGTCGCCCCGGGCTCCGCGCGGACCTCGTTGACGACGAACCCCGCGATCTCGTAGCCGGCGTCGGCGGCGACGTCCGCGATCTCGACGGAGAACTCCGTCGCTCCGAGCACGAGGAGCGGCCGCACGTGGACGGCGATTCTACAATCGCCCCGTCGATGGGTCCGACGGCCGGCGGCGGTGGAGGATCGTTGCGCGGCCGGCGCGTCGTGTTCGTGCTCACGTGGTCGTCGTTCGGCGGCGCGGAGCGGAAGGCGCTGACGCTCGCCCGGCACCTGCGCGACGCCGAGGGCGCCGAGCCGGTGTGCGTCGCGCTGACCGCGGAGGCGGGCGCGGCGGCCGCCGTCGCCGACGAGCTCGGGATCCCGTGGCACGTCGTGCCGGCGGACTGGCGCGGAGGCCGGGGGGACAAGGCGCGGCAGCTCGCCCGCGTGGCGCGGAGGCTGCGCTCGCTCCGTCCCGACGTGCTCCTGCCGCAGTGCACGTTCGCCTCCACCGTGTGCGGGCTCACGTGGCGCGCGACGGGCGCGCGGCTGTGCGTGTGGAACCAGTGCGACGTCATCGGCTCGCGTGTCGGGACGGGGCTCGTGCGACGGGCGCTCGCGTCGTCGTCGCTCGCGGTCGCCTGCGCGCACCACGGCCGTGAGCTCCTCGTCCGCGAGCTCGGCGCGGCACCGGAGCGGACGCACACCGTGTACGGCGAGGTGCGCCTGCCGCGGCCCGTCGAGGATCGGGCCGCCTGGCGCTCGCGGCTCGGCCTCGGCGACGCCGACCTCGCCGTGACGATGCTCGCGAACTTCAAGCCGGGCAAGGACCACCCGACGCTCCTGCGCGCGTGGCGGCGGGTGGTCGACGGGCGGCCGGAGGGCGCGCCTCGCGCCGTGCTCGTCCTCGCGGGGTCGGATCTCGGGACGCTGCGCGACGCGAAGGCGGTCGCCTTCGACCTCGACCTCGGCGGCACGGTGCGGTTCCCGGGTCGCGTCGCCGACGTGGCCGGGCTCCTCGCGGCGACGGACGTCGCCGCGCTCGCCTCGGAGAGCGAGTGCCTCGGCCGCGGCGTGCTCGAGCCGATGGCCGTGGGGCTGCCCGTGACGGGCACGGACAACCCCGGGATCCGCGAGGCGGTCGGCCCCGACGGCGCCGGGCTGCTCGCGCCGCCGGGCGACGCCGGGGCGCTCGCCGGGCGGCTCCTGCGGCTGCTGGACGACGGCGACCTGCGCGGGCGGGCGGGCGCTGCGAACGCGTCGCGGATCGCCGCCGCTTTCTCGCGGGAGCGGACGACCGACGCGTACGTCCGGCTCCTGGAGGACGCGCTCGCCG
>JBLNEO010000093.1:0-7821 GCA_050262775.1 Pseudomonadota bacterium
CGCGCCGGGGTGGGGCCGGTTTTCGGGTCGCGACCGTGCCGCGCGCCCCACCCCCGCCCCTCGAGGGGGGCGATCGTCGGGGGCGGCCCGGGCCCACGGCCCGGCGAGGCGAGCCTCGCCCACCGAGGCGTCCTGCTCCTCGACGAGCTGCCGGAGTTCCAGCGACCGGCGCTCGAAGCCCTCCGTCAGCCGCTCGAGGACGGGTTCGTCAGCGTCGCGCGGGTCGGCGGTCGCGCGCTCTTCCCGGCGCGGTTCCAGCTCCTCGCGACGATGAACCTCTGTCCCTGCGGCGGCCGCGGCGACCGCGGCGGCGGGTGCACCTGCTCGCCGCAGCGGCTCGCGGCGTTCCGGGACAAGCTCTCGCGGGCGCTGCTCGACCGCTTCGACCTCGTCGTCGTCGTGCCGCGGGCGAGGGCGGAGGAGCTGGCGGCCGGGCCGGCGGAGGGCTCCGCGCCCGTCCGTGCGCGCGTCCGCGAGGCGAGGGGGCGGCTGGCCGGGCCGCCGCTGCGGCGCACGCACGAGGCTGACGCGCTCCTCGACCGCGCCGTCGAGCGGCTCCCGCTCTCCGGTCGCGGCCGGGCGCGCGTCGCGCGCGTCGCCCGGACGATCGCCGCACTCGCGGCCGCGGACGCCGTCGGCGCCGAGCACGTCGCCGAGGCGCTGGCGTACCGCGCGCCGCGCGAGCTGGAGGGTCGGTGAGCGAGCTCGCCGCGGCCGTGCACGCGGCGCAGGGTCCCCGGCAGCGGGGCTTCGGGCGCTTCGCGGCGTCGTTCGACGAGGTCACGTTCCGGCGCGAGCTCGCCGCCGCCGGCGTCGGCTTCCTCGCGCGCTCGTCGGAGCGGTTCCCGCCGCTCCTCCGGGCGATCCACGACCCGCCGGCCGGGGTGTTCGTCCGAGGCGAGGGCGATCCGGCGCTCCTGGCGGAGCCGGCCGTCGCCGTCGTCGGGGCGCGCGCGTGCAGCGGCTACGGCGCGGAGGTCGCGCGGCGCCTCGGGCGCGAGCTCGCAGCGGCCGGCGTGGTCGTCGTCAGCGGCCTCGCGCGCGGCGTCGACGCGCGGGCGCACGAGGGAGCGCTCGACGCCGACGGCCTCACCGTCGCCGTCCTCGGCTGCGGGATCGACCGCGACTACCCGGCTGCGCATCGCGAGCTCGCCGCGCGGATCGCACGCCGGGGCCTCGTCGTGTCGGAGTACGCCCCGGGCGTCGAGCCGGCGCCGTGGCGGTTCCCCGCCCGGAACCGGATCGTCGCGGGCCTCGCCGTCGCCACCGTCGTCGTCGAGGCACGCGAGCGGAGCGGCGCCCTGATCACCGCCGACTTCGCCATGGAGGAGGGACGCGAGGTGTTCGCCGTCCCCGGCGAGATCACGTCCGCGCTCTCCGCCGGCACGAACGCGCTGCTGCGGGCCGGGGCGACGCCGCTCTGCGCGATCGCCGACGTGCTCGAGCCGCTCGGCCTCGAGTCCGTGGCACGCACGGCGGCGGCGGACCCGCTGCTCGACCTCCTCCCGGCGACCGCGGACGAGCTGGCGCGGGCGGCGCGCCGCGACGCGTCGGAGCTCGCGGCACGGCTCGCGGAGCTCGAACTCGAAGGAGCGGTGTCCGTGACGGACGGCGTCTACCGGAGGGAGGTGTGACTAGGATCGGCGGGTGACCTCCTACTGGCTGCGCGACCCGTACGAGCCGCTTGCGACGGCCCGGCACGCGGGGACGGTCGACGTCGCCGTGGTCGGCGGCGGTGTCACCGGGCTCGCCTGCGCCCTTGCCCTCGCACGGGCGGGGCGGCGCGTTCGCGTCCACGAAGCGCGGGAGGTCGCGACGGGGGCGAGCGGGCGCAACGGCGGCTTCGCGCTGCGCGGCGGCGCGATGCCCTACGACGCGGCGCGCGAGTGGCTCGGCGCCGACGCGGCCGCGGCCTACTGGCGGTGGACGGAGGCCGCGCTCCAGCGCATGCTCGCGCTCGGCGGCGACGCGTTCGCGCGGACGGGGAGCCTCCGGCTCGCCGCGGACGACGAGGAGCGGGACGAGCTCCGCGGGGAGTTCGAGGCGCTGCGCGAGGACGGCTTCGCGGCCGAGTGGCGAGACGACCTGCCCGGCCGCATCGGCGAGCGGTTCCCGGCTGCGATCTTCCACGCCCCCGACGCGTCGGTGCAGCCCGCGCGGTGGGTCCGTCGGCTCGCGCGCGCCGCGGCCGAGGCCGGCGTGGAGATCCGCGAGCACGAGCGCGTGGACGACGTCGGGCGGCTGGACGCCGAGTTGGCGGTGGTGGCGACCGACGGCTACCCCAGCGGCCTGCTCGGCGAGCTCGAGGGCTCGATCATCCCCACCCGCGGCCAGATGCTCGCGACGGAGCCCCTCGCCGAGCGCGTCTTCGAGTGCCCGCACTACGGGCGCCACGGCTTCGACTACTGGCAGCAGACGCCGGACGGCCGCATCCTCGCCGGCGGGTTCCGGGACCACGCGCTCGACACGGAGTTCACGGCGGACGAGACGACGACGGAGCCGATCCAGGAGGCGCTCGAGCGGTTCGTCGGCGACGTCGTCGGCCGTCCCGTGCGCGTCGAGCAGCGCTGGGCCGGGATCTTCGGGCTCGTGCTCGACTTCCTGCCCGTCGTCGGGCCGCACCCGCACGACGAGCGCATCTGGGTCGCCGGCGGTTACTCCGGCCACGGAAACGTGCTCGGGTTCGCGTGCGGCGAGGCCGTCGCGGCCGCGCTCCTCGGCGACCGCGATCCCCTGCTCGAGCTCTTCCGGCCGGAGCGGCTGCTGGCCGCAGCGGCGTGACCGTCGAGCGCCGGCTCGTCCCGAGCCTCCTGCCCCCGCCGGACTACGCCCACGTGGCGGTCGCGACGGGGCGCCTCGTCTTCACCGCCGGCGGGGTGCCGCTCGACGGCGACGGGAACCTCGTCGGCGCCGGGGACTACGGGGAGCAGACCCGCCGGGTGATCGCGAATCTCATCGAGGCGCTCGACGTCGGCGGCGCGGCGCCGGAGGACGTGGCGAAGACGACCGTCTACGTCGTCACGGACGGCGACCGCACGCCGCTCGGCGACGTGTGGGAGGTGGTGCGCGCATCGCCGCTCACGGGTGCGCCGAGCACGCTGCTGGGCGTGCCCGCGCTCGGGTACGAGGGGCAGCTCGTCGAGATCGAGGCCGTCGCCGTCGTCGACTAGGGCGTGAACCGCGGCACGTCGAGCTCGTCGAGCCGCTCGACCGCCGCCAGCGCGATCGCGAGGTCCTGGATCGCGAGGCCCGTGGAGTCGAACAGCGTGATCTCGTCGTCGTCCCGGCGCCCCTCGGCCGTTCCCGCAAGGACGTCGCCGAGCATCGTCCCGGCGGCGCGCGCGCCGACCCCCGCCTCGACGGCCGCCGCGAGCTCGCCGCCGTGGCTCGCCTGCTCCCAGTCGTCGGCGACGAGCCGCGCACGCGCGAGCTCCGCCACGGCGACCTCCGCCTTGCCCGGCCCGTCGGCGCCCATGAGCGAGACGTGCTGACCCGGCCGGAGCGAGCCCTCCTCGTAGAGCAGGGCCTTCCCGGGCGTGACGGTGACGACGACGTCGGCGCCGAGCGCCTCGGCGCGCCCGGCGACCCGACCGCCCACGCGCTCGGCGACCACGCGGGCGCGTGTCCCGTCGACGTCCCACAGGAGCGGCGTCCGCCCGGAGGCCGCGAGCATCCGCGCGCACGACTCGCCGTTGACGCCGACCCCCACGACGGCCGCCGTCTCCGCCTCCGGCCGCGCGAGCGCGTCGGCCGCAACGGCCGCGGCGGCGCCCGTCCGGAGTGCGGTCACCGCGCCCGCGTCCAGCACGGCACGCAGCATCCCCGTCTCCGCGTCGGACAGGATCACGAGCCCGGTGACCGTCGGGAGCCCGCGCGCCGGATTCCCGGGGAACGACGTCACCCACTTGAGGAGCGCGTGCCCGGCGCCGAGCGCGGGCATCGCGCGGAAGTCGCCCGCGGGGTAGTTCGTCACGTACAGCTTCGGCTGCATCGTCCACTCGCCGCGCGCGAAGCGGACGAACGCGTCGCGCACCGCCGCCAGCGCGCGCTCCGGCGCCACCGCGAGCTCGACGTCGCGCCCGGCCAGCAGCGGGATCCCGCTCACACCGACTTCAGCGCGGCGGAGATCTGCTCGAGCGCGCCCTTCGCGTCCGCGAAGAGCATCACCGTCTTCGGATCGTAGAAGAGCGGATTGTCGATGCCCGCGAAGCCGGGGTTCATCGATCGCTTCACGACGACGACGGCGCCGGCCTTGTCCACGTCGAGGATCGGCATCCCGTAGATCGGGCTGCTCGTGTCGGAGCGCGCGGACGGGTTGACGACGTCGTTCGCGCCGAGGACGACGGCGACGTCCGTCTGCGGGAACTCCGGGTTGATCTGATCCATCTCGACCAGCTCGTCGTAGGGCACGTTCGCCTCGGCGAGCAGCACGTTCATGTGCCCCGGCATGCGCCCTGCGACCGGGTGGATCGCGTACTTCACGTCGACGCCCCGCTCCTGCAGCTGGTCGGCGAGCGCCCGCACGTCGTGCTGCGCCTGTGCGACGGCGAGCCCGTAGCCGGGTACGAAGACGACGCGCCGTGCGTACGCGAGCATGACGGCGACGTCGTCCGCGGTCGTCGCGCGCGCCGTCCGGCCGTCGTGCGCCGCCGCGGCGCCGACACCCGCCTGCACCTGGCCGAACGCGCCGAAGAGCACGTTGCCGATCGACCGGTTCATCGCGCGGCTCATCAGCAACGTCAGCAGCGTGCCGGAAGCGCCGACGAGCGCGCCGGCCACGATCAGGACGTTCTCGTGGAGCACGAACCCCGTCGCGGCCGCGGCGAGGCCGGTGAACGCGTTCAGCAGGGAGATCACCACCGGCATGTCGGCGCCGCCGATCGGGAGCACGAACAGCACGCCGAAGAGGAGCGCGGTCACGACGAGCGCCCAGATCACCCACTGCTCCTCGTAGCCGGCGACGATCGCGACCGCCAGCGCGAGCGCGACGAGGACGACGAGGCCGTTCACGAACTGCTGCCCCGGGTACGTGATCGGCCGGCCGCTGACCAGCTCCTGCAGCTTCGCGAACGCGACCATCGAGCCGGCGAAGGAGATCGAGCCGATCAGCGCCGAGAACGCGATCGACACCGTCTCCTCGCCCGCGAGCGAGCCCGGGAGCGGGGCCGTCTCGTGGAACTCCGCGAGCGAGATGAGCGCCGCCGCGCCGCCTCCGACGCCGTTGAACAGCGCCACCATCTGCGGCATCGCCGTCATCTTCACGCTCCGCGCGCCGACGACGCCGACGGCGCCGCCGATCACCATCGCGATGCCGATCGCGACGAGGTTCTCGAGCCCGTCCTGGAGCAGCGTGACCGCGATCGCGAGCGCCATCCCCGCCGCCCCGATCTGGTTCCCCCGGCGCGCGTGCCGCGGCGAGGAGAGGAACCGGAGCGCGAGGATGAAGCAGACGATCGCGACGAGGTAGAGGAGGCTACTTGCCGTCTCGCCCATCGGGCTCCCGCCGCTTGAACATCTCGAGCATCCGGTCGGTGACGACGAAGCCTCCGACGACGTTCGCCGCGCCGAGCGCGACGGCGACGAAGCCCACCACGCGCGTGAGCGTGTCGGCGTCCGGGCGGCCCGCGATGAGGATCGCGCCGACGACGACGATCCCGTGGATCGCGTTCGTGCCCGACATCAGCGGCGTGTGGAGCAGCGTCGGCACCTTCGAGATCACCTCGAAGCCGAGGAAGATCGCGAGCACCAGGATCGTGATCTCGGTGACGAGCTCGACGCTCACGCCGGCACCTCGCGCGGCCGCACGACGCACGCGCCGGCGGTGATCTCGTCGTCGAAGTCGAGCGAGAGCTCGCCCTCGGGCGCAAGGTGCTGGAGCAGCGCCTGGACGTTCCGCGAGAGCAGCCTCGACGCGTCGGCGGGCATCGTGCTCGGCAGGTTCGTCGGTGCGACGATCGTGACGCCGTACCGCTCGGTCACCTCGCCCGGCACCGTGAGCTCGCAGTTGCCCCCGGCCTCGGCGGCGAGGTCGACGATCACGGATCCGGGGCGCATCCGCTCGACGGCGGACGCGGGGACGAGACGGGGCGCGGGCCGTCCGGGGATGAGCGCGGTCGTGATCACGACGTCGTAGTCGGGCAGCCGCTCCTCGAGCGCCGCCTGCTGGCGCTGCTGCTCCTCCGGCGAGAGCTCGCGCGCGTATCCGCCCTCGGTCTCCTCGCCCACGACGCCGAGGTCGAGGAACGTCGCACCGAGGCTCTCGACCTGCTCCCGGACGACCGGGCGGACGTCGAAGCCGGACACGAGGGCGCCGAGACGGCGTGCGGTCGCGATCGCCTGCAGGCCCGCGACGCCCGCGCCGAGCACGAGCACCTTCGCCGGGGGCACCGTGCCCGCGGCGGTCGTCAGCATCGGGAAGAAGCGCGGGAGGTGCGACGCGGCGAGGAGGACGGCCTTGTAGCCGCCGACCGTGCTCTGGGACGAGAGCGCGTCCATCGACTGCGCGCGCGTCGTGCGCGGGATCGACTCGAGCGCGAACGCGACGACGCCGCGGGCGCGCAGCTCCTCGAGCCCCTCCGGGTCGTCGAGCGGGCGGAGGAACCCGATGAGGATCGCGCCCTCGCGCAGGCGCGACGCGTCCGGCCGCCGCACGGCCGCGATCGCGTCGGCGTCCCAGGGGTCGCCGATCGTCGCGCCGGCGTCCGCATAGGCCGCGTCGGGGTACGACGCCGCCTCGCCGGCGCCCGGCTCCACGACGACGTCGATGCCCGCCGCCGCGAGCTTCTTCACCGTCTCGGGCACGAGTGCGACGCGGTGCTCGCCCGCGACCGTCTCCTTCGGGATGCCGACCCTCATGCCGCGCGCAACTCTAGTGCCGCAGGCGGCGCGCGTGCAGCGGAGAATCCCGCAACCCGGCCGGGGGAATGCCGAGGAGGGATCGACGATGCGTGCGCGAATCCGTGGCCCGCATGCTCGTCGAGCTCTCCGCCGCCGTCGAGTCCCGCGACCCCTCGACCCGCGGCCACGCGGCACGCGTGACGGCGCTCGCCGACGCCGTCGCACGCCGACTCGGCTGGACGGACGAGCGCATCGCGACGCTCCGGATCGGCGGCACCCTCCACGACGTCGGCAAGGTCGCCGTGCCCGTGGCGGTGCTCCGCAAGTGCGGCCCGCTCACCGACGACGAGCTCGCGCAGATCCGCCTCCACCCGTCCGCGGGCGCCCGCGTCGTCGCCGCGATCGAGGCGGCGCGACCCGCGCTCCCGTGCGTCCTGCACCACCACGAGCGGTGGGACGGTGGCGGCTACCCGCACGGGCTCCGCGGCGACGCGATCCCGGAGGAGGCGCGGCTGCTCGCGATCGCCGACGCGTTCGACGCGATGACGACCAGCCGGCCGTATCGCCACGCGGTCCCGGCCCCGCACGCGCTGGCGGAGCTCGACCGCTGCGCCGGCTCCCAGTTCGACCCCCTGCTCGTCTCGGTGTTCGTCGAGGTCTGGGGCGCGACCGCCCGCGCCGCAGGCTAGATCCCGATCGGCAGCACGCGGGCGCCCGTGAGGCGCACGAGCTCCGCCGGGGCGAGCTCGAGCTCGAGGCCGCGGCGGCCCGCGCTCACGTGCACCGTGTCGAACGCGAGGGCCGCCTCGTCGACCACCGTCGGCAGCCGGCGCCGCTGCCCGAACGGGCTGATCCCGCCGACGACGTAGCCGGTCGCGCGCGCGGCGGCGGCCCGGGCGGCCCTCCGCGCGCGCTTCCCCCGCGCCCCCAGGGCGAGGCGGCGCTCCACGGGGAGGACGCAGACGGTGAGCGTGCCGTCCACGT
>JBLNEO010000094.1:0-6709 GCA_050262775.1 Pseudomonadota bacterium
CGGGGGGGCTGCCCCCGCCGCCGGGCGCGGCGGGGGGGCCCGCGCCGGGGGCCGCCGGTAACCGGTCGGCCCCCGGGGCGGTGGGGCCCGAGGACGGTGCGGCCGACGTCGTCGGCGGGGACACGGGGAACCTCCTCGCCCGGCTCCCGCCGACGGCCGAGGGTGGCATTCCGATCTTCCTCTGTGCGCACCTCGACACGGTGCCGCCGGAGGCGGCGATCGAGCCGGTGGTCGAGGACGGCGTCGTCCGCAATGCGGCCGGGACGATCCTCGGCGCGGACGACAAGGCGGCAGTGGCCGCGATGCTCGTCGCCGCGGCGACGATTCTCCGCGAGAGCCGGCCGCACGCGGGCGTCGAGCTCCTGTTCACGCCGAAGGAGGAGGTGGGGCTGCTCGGCGCGCTCGCGTTCGACCACACGCGGCTCCACGCCCGACTCGGGTACGTCTACGACCAGGCGGCGCCCGTCGGCCAGATCGTCCTCGGCGCACCGACCCAGCGCTCGCTCCACGTGCGCTTCCACGGCCGGCCGGCGCACGCCGGGATGGTGCCCGAGGAGGGCCGGTCGGCGATCGCGGCGGCGGCGCGCGCGATCGCGGAGCTCCGGCTCGGCCGCCTCGACGACGTGACCACCGCCAACGTCGGCGTGATCAGCGGCGGCACGGCGCGCAACATCGTCCCCGAGTGGTGCGCCTTCGACGCGGAGGCGCGCTCGCACGACGAGCGGCGCCTCGGGGACCTCGTGCAGGAGATGCTCGACTCGATCACCTTCGCGGCGCAGGCGGCCGACTGCGAGGTCGAGACCCGGATCGAGGAGTCCTACCGCGGCTACCGCTTCCGCGAGGACGACCTGCCGGTGCGGCTGGCCGCGGCCGCGCTCCGCCGCGTCGGCGTCGAGCCGTCGTACGCGCTCACGGGCGGGGGGGCCGACGCGAACGTGTTCAACGCGAACGGGCTCCCGTGCGTCAACGTCGCGAACGGCATGGCCGAGATCCACACGCCCGACGAGCACGTGGCCGTCGCGGACATCGAGCGGATGGTCGAGGTCACGCTCGCCCTCGTCGAGGAGGCGCGCGGTGCCGCTCTCGCTTAGGCGCGGCGTCGTCAGCGCCGTCCTCGAGCGCGCCGACGGCCTCGTCCGCCTCGAGGTGGACGGACTCCCGTGCGTCGCCTACCCGCGCCTCACGGGTGACGTCCAGGAAGGCGACGACGTCGTCGTCAACGAGCAGGCGCGGGCACTCGCGCTCGGCTCGGGCGGCTTCGACGTGCTGCACGCGAACCTCACGCGTGGGCTCGGGCTCCGGCCCGACGCAGGCGCGCACGTGATGAAGCTGCCCTACACGCCGGTGCAGACGGCCGTCAGGCACGCCGAGGAGGACGGGCCGCTCGCGGCGTCGCTCGACGGCCTTCCCGTCGTCCTCTGCACGCTCCATTCGCAGGTCGCCCCGGTCTGCGCCGCCCTCGCCGGTCGTCGCGTCGCGTACGTCCAGGTGCCGGGCGGGGCTCTGCCGGTGTCCCTGTCGGACACGGTTCGCGCGCTGAAGGCGCGCGGGCTCGTGGAGGTCGCGATCGCGGCCGGTGCCTGCGTGGACGGTGACGTCGCGTGCGTCACCGTCGCGTCCGCGCTCGCGTGGGCGAAGGCTCGCGGCGTCGACGCCGCGGTCGTGTCGATCGGTCCCGGGATCGTCGGGACGGGGACGCGGCTCGGCCACGGTGCGCTCGCCGCCGCGGAGGCGGCCAACGCGACGGCGGCGCTCGGCGGACGTGCCGTGCTCGCGGTGCGCGTCTCGGAGGCGGACGCCCGCGCACGGCATCTCGGGGTCTCGCACCACGTCGACGCGGTGCTCTCGCTCTGTCTCGCACCGGTGCGCGTCTCGTGGCCCGCGCCGGACGTCGACACGTCGGGCTGGCGCGGGGCGTGCGACGGGCTCCCGCTCTCGCACATGGGCCGCGGACCGGACGACGACCCCGTCTTCTTCGAGGCCGCCTACGCCGCGGGGGTGGCGGCCGCCGCGCTGCTCGAGCCGTGATGGAGGAGCGCCGCTTCGGGCCGGTCGTCGAGCTCGGTACGTGGAACACGTTCGACGGCGACGCCGCCCTCGCCGACCGCGTGGTCGGCGCCGCGCTCGGCGCCGGCACGCGGGTCTTCGACTCGTCGCCGATGTACGGCGGGGCGGAAGGCGCGCTCGGCGCCGCGCTCGAGCCGCACCGGGCCGCGGCGACGGTCGCCACGAAGATCTGGACGCCGTCGGTCGACGAGGGGCGGGCGCAGTACCGGCGGCAGCTGGAGCTCTTCGGGCGAGTCGACGTGCAGCAGGTGCACAACCTCGTCGCGTGGGAGGAGCACCTGCCCTGGCTCGACGAGGAGCGCAACGCCGGTCGGATCGACGTCCTCGGCCTCACGCACTACGCGTCGTCGGCCTTCGGCGAGCTCGCGCGCGCGATGCGGACGCGGCGCTTCGACGCCGTCCAGCTGCCGTACTCGGTCACGGAGCGCGAGGTCGAGCGCGAGCTGCTCCCACTGGCCGAGGAGCTCGGGATGCGCGTGATCGTCATGCGCCCGCTCGCCGCCGGCTCGCTCGTGCGGCGGCCGCCTCCGCCCGAGGCGCTCGCGCCGCTGCGCCCGTTCGGCGTCGAGACGTGGGCGCAGGCGCTGCTGAAGTGGATCCTCTCCGACCGCCGCGTCGACGTGGTCATCCCGGCGACGGCACGGCCCGAGCGGACGGCGGAGAACGCGGCCGCCGGCGCGCCGCCGTGGTTCGGGCCGGAGGAGCGCGGGTACGTCGAGCGACTCGCGCGATGAGACCGGACGAGACCGAGAGCGTCTACGAGGGCACCCTGATCCGCGTCGTCGCGGAGCGCTGGGGCGACCACCGCCGCGAGATCGTCGAGCATGCCGGCTCCGTCGCGATCGTCCCGGTCGAGGGTGACGGGCGCGTCGTCCTTGTGCGGCAGCTTCGTGAGCCGACCCGCGGGATGCTCCTCGAGCTCCCCGCCGGCGTCGTCGAGGAGGGCGAGGAGCCGCTCGACGCCGCCCGCCGCGAGCTGCGCGAGGAGACGGGCCTCACCGGCGGCCGCTGGCGGGAGCTCGCCGCGTTCTGGACGTCGCCGGGATTCCTCCGCGAGCGCATGCACCTCTACCTCGCCGAGGAGGTCGAGCCGGGCGAGGCCGATCCGCGCGACGACGAGGACGTCGAGCTCGTCCGGATCCCGTTCGACGAGGCGGTGCGCAACGCGGCCGAGCTCGAGGACGCGAAGACGATCGCGGGCCTGCTGCTCGCCGCGGCCGCCCGCACCTAGCGGTGTAAGGTTGCGCCGCCATGCGCGTCGGCGTCGCGAAGGAGATCAAGCCGGAGGAGTACCGGGTCGCCCTCACGCCCGCCGGGGCGAAGGAGCTCGTCGACCGCGGGCACGAGGTCTTCGTCGAGGCCGGCGCCGGCGTCGGGAGCGCGTTCCACGACTCCGCGTACACGGCGGTCGGCGCACGCATCCTCTCCGTCGACGAGGTCTGGGACCAGGCGGAGCTGCTGCTGAAGGTGAAGGAGCCGATCGAGCCGGAGTACGGGCGGCTCCGCGAGGGCCAGGTGCTGTTCACGTACCTGCACATCGCCGCCGACGAGCCGCTCACGCGCGCGCTCGTCGACTCGGGCACCGCGGCGGTCGCCTACGAGACCGTCGAGACGTCCGACCGCCGGCTGCCGCTCCTCGCGCCGATGAGCGAGGTCGCCGGGCGGCTCGCCGCACAGGCGGTCGCGTACTACCTCGAGACGCCGTACGGCGGCCGCGGGCTGCTCCTCGGCGGTGTCCCGGGCGTGGCGCCGGGCCGCGTCGTCGTGATCGGCGGCGGAATCGTCGGCTACAACGCGGCGATCATCGCGATCGGCCTCGGCGCGCAGGTGACGATCCTCGAGCGCTCGATCGACCGCATGCGACACCTCGAGGAGATCCTGTCGGGCCGGGTCACGCTGATGATGTCCTCGTCGTTGCAGATCGAGGAGTCCGTGGCCGAGGCGGACGCCGTCATCGGTGCCGTGCTCATCCCGGGGGCGCTGGCGCCGAAGCTCGTGACCGCCGAGATGGTGCGCGGCATGCAGACGGGCGCCGTGATCGCGGACGTCGCCATCGACCAGGGCGGCTGCTTCGAGACCGCACGCGCGACCACGCACTCGGACCCCGTGTACACGGTCGACGGCGTCACGCACTACTGCGTGGCGAACATGCCCGGCGCCGTGCCGATCACGTCGACGAAGGCGTTGACGAACGCGACGCTGCCGTACGTGCTCGCGATCGCCGATCACGGGCTGCGCGCGGCGGTCGCGCAGGACCCGTCGCTCGCGAAGGGTGTCAACGCCATCGACGGGAAGCTCACCTACGAGGCCGTCGCGGACGCGCACGACCTCGAGTTCACGCCGCTCGAGGACGTCCTCCCGCTGTCGGCCGTCTAGCCCTCGGCCGCGGCGTCGGACTTCGGCTGCTTCGGCTTGTCCCGGGCGGGGGAGAGCTTGATCACGGTGAACGTCACGCTCGCGGCGAACGCGGTGACGCCGACGATGAAGACGACGAGTCCGAGGAGGCCGAGGAACGTGCCCATCGCCGGAGTACGATAGCCGCATGCCCCGCGCGTGCGTGATCGTGCTGGACGCGGTCGGGGCGGGGGCGCTCCCGGACGCGGACGAGTACGGCGACACCGGCTCGGACACGCTCGGCAACGTCGCCCGCGCCGTCGGCGGCCTCGACCTCCCGAACCTGGAGGCGCTCGGCCTCGGCAACGTCGAGCCGCTCGAGGGGTGCCCTCCGCAACCCGGGGCGCCCGCGATCGCCGGCCGGCTCGTCGAGCGCTCGAAGGGCAAGGACACGACGGCGGGCCACTGGGAGCTGATGGGCGTCGTCACGGCGACCCCGTTCCCGACCTATCCGCACGGGTTCCCGCACGACGTCGTCGATCCGTTCATGCACCGCACCGGCCGCGGCGTGCTCGGGAACAAGGTCGCCTCGGGCACGGAGATCATCCAGGAGCTCGGCGAGGAGCACCAGCGCACGGGCAAGTGGATCGTCTACACCTCCGCCGACTCCGTCTTCCAGATCGCGGCGCACGAGGAGACGATTCCGCTCGACGAGCTGTACGCCGCGTGCCGCATCGCGCGCGACGAGGTGCTCGTCGGCAAGCACGCGGTCGGCCGGGTGATCGCACGGCCGTTCCGCGGCGAGCCGGGGAGCTACGAGCGGACGCCGAACCGGCACGACTTCTCGCTCGTTCCCAGGCGGCCGAACTACCTCTCGCTCCTCCGCGACGCCGGCGGGAACGTGCAGGGCGTGGGGAAGATCGGCGACATCTTCGCGGGCCAGGACGTCGACGACTCGCATCCGACCAAGTCGAACGTCGAAGGGATCCAGACGACGGCCGAGCTGCTCCGGAACGCACCCGACGGCACCTTCGTCTTC
Source organism: Pseudomonadota bacterium (assembly GCA_050262775.1). Taxonomy (GTDB): domain Bacteria; phylum Actinomycetota; class Thermoleophilia; order Gaiellales; family Gaiellaceae; genus DATHTC01. Next base: position 5,441 of record JBLNEO010000094.1, read on the forward strand.
GTCAACCTCGTCGAGACGGACATGCTCTGGGGGCACCGGAACGACCCCGTCAACTTCCACCGCTGCCTGCAGGACTTCGACCGGCGTCTGCCCGACATCCTCGATGCGCTCCGCCCCGGCGACCTGCTGGTGCTCGCGTCCGACCACGGGTGCGACCCCACGACGCCCAGCACGGACCACTCGCGCGAGCACGCGATGCTGCTCGCCTACGTCGAGGGCCGCAACGCGTCGGGGCAGGTGCACGCCGGCGAGTTCGCCGACGTGGGGGCGACGGTCAACGCGTGGCTCGGCGGCAAGACGCCGCCGCGCACGGTGCCCGGGCAGCCGATCGTCGCTCCGTGAGGCTCGACGATCCCGACGTCGTCCGCCGCGAGTACGCGACGGAGGAAGGGCTGCGGGCGCGGGCGTCGGTCTACGAGGGCGTCTCGGGCCCCGACGCGCGCGAGGCGGCGTTCGAGGCGGTGCGGGAGGCGGCGCCGCGGGACGTGCTCGAGGTCGGCTGCGGGTGGGGCGAGTCGGCGGCGCGGATCGCATCGGAGCTCGGCGCGCGCGTCGTCGCCGTCGACCTCTCGCCGCGGATGGTCGAGCTCTCGCGGGCACGCGGCCTCGACGCGCGGCTGGGCGACGTGCAACGGCTCGAGCTCGCCGACGCGTCCTTCGACGTCGCCGTCGCGAACTGGATGCTGTACCACGTGCCCGACCTCGACGCTGCGCTCGCAGAGCTCGCCCGCGTGCTGCGGCCGGGTGGCCGCCTCGTCGCCGCGACGAACGGCATCGACCACCTCGGCGAGCTCTGGGCGCTCGTCCGCCGGGACCGGCGGGCCGAGCCGGTGCGCTTCCTCGCGGAGACGGCGGAGGAGCCCCTCCGGCGGCACTTCGCGACCGTCCGCCGCCAGGACGTCGTCGGCGCCGTCACGTTCCGCGACCGCGACGCCGTCCGCGGCTACGTCGCCTCCTCGGTCGCGCACAAGCACCTCGCCGAGCGCGTCCCGGAGCTGGACGGCCCGCTCGTCGCCACGCGCCGGAACACGATCTTCGTCGCGGAGACGGCGCCGTGACGAGCGCGGCGGAGCTGATCCAGCGCAAGCGCGACGGCGACGAGCTGCCGCGCGACGAGCTCGCGGAGCTCGTGCTCGCGTACGCGCGCGACGAGGTGCCCGACTACCAGATGGCGGCGTTCTGCATGGCCGTCTTCTTCCGCGGCCTGTCGGACGCCGAGACGTTCGCGCTCACCGACGCGATGGTGCGGAGCGGCGAGACGATCGACCT
>JBLNEO010000095.1:0-6016 GCA_050262775.1 Pseudomonadota bacterium
AGCGCCAGAGCACGAGCGTCGCGAACCCTCGTCCGGCCAGGTCGCGTGCGGCGTGGTCGAGCAGGGCGCGGCCGACACCCGTGCCGATGCGGTCCGGCGCGGCGTAGAGCCCGCGCACCTCTCCCAGGTCCGGGGTCGCGTCGACGTCCTCGCACGGGCCGGTACGCGCGTACCCGACGACCTCGTCGTCGTCGACGGCGAGCCAGAGCCGCTCCTCCGTCGGCTGCGCCTCGAGCCGCTCGCGCCAGGCGTCCGCCTCCACCGCCGGATCGAGCGCCGCCAGCCGTGCGGCGGGGAGGAGCCCGTCGTACGCCGCACGCCAGGCGCGGACCTTCAGCGCGCCGAGCGCGGCCGCGTCGTCCGGCCGTGCGCGGCGGATCTCCACTAGAGGAACTGCTCCGCGAAGAGCTCCGGCCGTCCCTGCGGGCCGCCGGGGACGAAGCGGACGACCGTCTCGCCGAGGAGGACGGCGCTCTGCTCGCGGTCGAGCTCGAGCAGCTCCGCGAGGACGCGGGCCTTCTCGTCGGGGTCGTCGGCGCGGAGCTGGAGCTCGCCGAGCCGGAACTCGTCGCTCTCCGCGAGGAGGTCCTCGAGCCAGTCGCGCGGCGGGTGCAGCTCGAGGCGGTAGCCGGCGCCCGTCGAGACGAACGTGCGGCGGCCGCCGTGCTCCTGCACGCGCAGGTCGCGTCGTGCCGCCGACTCGAGCGCCGCCTCGAACTCGTCGTCGTCGAGTGCGATGCCGATGTGGTCGACCCGCGGCAGCGGCCACTGCCCCGGCTGGACGACGACGTTGACGGCGCCCCGCTCGAGCTCCGACAGCCGCAGCTTGAACCCGCGCGCGTCGAGGTCGTCCCAGGACACGCCGGGCTCGAACGACGTCTGCTCGTCGCCGATCCGTCCGTAGCGGGCGACGAGGTCGAACCCGAGCTTGCCGATGTACCGGGCCTCGACCTCCCGCACGCGGCTCGTGACGAGGTGGTAGTGGAACAGGAACACCGGGCGGCGAGGCTAGCGAACACGCCGCGGTCCGGGCGCTACGCTCGCCGCGGATGGCAGCGCTCGCGCTCCAGCTCGCGCCCGTCGCGCTCGTCGGCTTCCTCTACGCGCGCCGCGCCCTGCGCCTCGGGCGCCGCGGCACCCCGGTGCCGGCGCTGCGGCTCTGGAGCTTCGGCGGCGGGCTCGTCTGCTACCTGATCGCCGTCGCGCCGCCGCTCGAGCGCCTCGGCGAGACGCGGCTGTTCGCGGCGCACATGCTCCAGCACGTCGTGCTCGGCGACCTCGCGGCGCTGCTGCTCGTCCTCGGGCTGACCGGGCCGATGCTGCGACCCCTGCTCGCGCTGCCGCCGGTCGAGAAGCTCCGCGTCCTCGCGCACCCGCTCGTCGCGCTGCCGCTGTGGGCGCTCAACCTCTACGTGTGGCACCTGCCGGTCCTGTACGAGGGCGCGATCAGGCACGACGCGCTGCACGCGCTCGAGCACGCCTGCTTCCTCGCCTTCGGGATGCTGATGTGGGCGCCGGTGGTCGAGGTGCTGCCGGGGCCCGCGTGGTTCGGCACGGGGTGGAAGCTGGGCTACGTCGTCGTCGTGCGGATGGTCGAGACCGTGCTCGGCAACATCTTCTTCTGGGCCGGCGCCCCGCTCTACGACTCGTACGCGCGCGCGCCGCGGATCTGGGGGATCTCGCCGCTCGCCGACCAGGGGTACGCGGGCGCCGTGATGATGGTCGAGGGGTCGCTCGTCACCATCGGCGCGCTCGCGTGGCTGTTCCTCCGGCTGGCGCAGGAGGGCGAGCTGCGCCAGGAGCTCATCGAGCGCGGCTACGACCGGCGCGCGGTCGAGCGTGCCGTCCGCTACGGCCGCGGGCAGGAGTTGTCGGAGCGACGCTGAACCCGGCGCCACTCCGACCCGAGGAGGCTCCGTGTCCACTCCGTCCACCGAATCCGGCTCGCCGCCGCCGAGCGGTCGCGCCGACGTCACGCCGCCGCTCGGCATGGGCTTCCTGCCGGGGAGCGCCGAGCTCCTGGTCTGGATCCTCGCCCTGATCGTGGCGATGCTCGTCTGCTGGATCGCCGACACGCTCGGCGCCGGCGACTGGATGACGTTCTTCCTCTGGACGACCTCCGCGTACCTGCTCAGCCGCGGGATCGCGAAGGCGTCGCGCGTCTACGAGATGTAGGGGGCGTGGGGGAACCGAGGGCGTCCCCCACGGCCCGCTCCTGCTCGTCGTCGAAGCTGGGCGCCGGCCGGCGGCGGGCGCGCGCTCGTCTACGCCCGCGTCGCCTCGAAGCGCAGCTTCCCGAACTCGACCGGGACGGCGGTCGGGTAGTCGCGCGTCAGGCACGCCCGGCAGAGCGCGTCCGCCGGGCGTCGCGTCGCGGACTGCAGCCCCTCGAGCGAGAGGTACGCGAGGGACGTCGCCCCGATGAGCTCGCGCACCTCCTCGACGGAGCGCGAGGCGGCGACGAGCTCCTCGGGGTCGGCGAGGTCGATCCCGTAGAAGCACTGCCCCACGACCGGCGGCGACGACACGCGCACGTGCACCTCGGCGGCGCCCGCGTCGAACAGCATCGCGACGAGCTGCCGGGTCGTGTTGCCGCGCACGATCGAGTCGTCGACGATCACGAGCCGCTTCCCCGTCAGCTCGGCGAGCGGGTTGAACTTGAGGTGGACGCCGAGCTCCCGCATCGCCTGGTCGGGCTGGATGAACGTCCTGCCGACGTAGCGGTTCTTGATCAGGCCCTCCGAGAACGGGATGCCGCTCGCGCGCGCATAGCCGATCGCCGCCGGCGTCCCCGAGTCGGGGATCGGCAGCACGAGGTCGGCGTCGACGGGAGCCTCGGCCGCGAGTCGCTCCCCCATCCGGATGCGGGCGCCGTGCACCTCGACGTCGGCCAGGCGCGAGTCGGGACGCGCCAGGTAGAAGAACTCGAAGATGCAGAGCGCGCCGCGCGCCGCCGGCTCCACCGCCTGCAGCGACCGCAGCGCGCCGTCGGCGCCGACGATCACCACCTCGCCGGGTCGCACCTCGCGCTCGTGCGCCGCGCCGATCAGGTCGAGCGCGCACGTCTCCGACGCGACCACCCAGTCCCCTTCGGGGAGGCGCCCGAGGCAGAGCGGCCGGAACCCGTGCGGATCGCGGAACGCCGCCAGCTCGCCGCCGGAGAGCGCCACGCACGAGTACGCGCCGTCGAGCCGCGCCATCGCCGCGGCGATCGCGTCCTCGAGCCTGCCCGGCTCGCGCGCGACGAGGGCGGCGATCGCCTCCGTGTCGGAGGTCGAGACGCCGTCGAGGCCGAGCTCCTCGCGCAGGAGCGCGGCGTTGACGAGGTTGCCGTTGTGCCCGAGCGCGATCGTCCGTGCGCGCCCGTGGTGGACGAGCGGCTGCGCGTTCGCCCACTTGTTCCCGCCCGTCGTGGAGTAGCGGACGTGGCCGATCGCGAGCTGCCCGTGGAGCCCCCGCAGCGTCTGCTCGTTGAACGCCTGCGCGACGAGGCCGAGCTCGCGGAGCGCCGTCAGCCGGCCGCGGTCGGAGACGGCGATCCCGGCCGACTCCTGCCCGCGGTGCTGGAGCGCATGGAGGCCGAAGTAAGCGAGCCGCGCCACGTCGCGTGTCTCCGAGCGGATGCCGACGACGCCGCACACGTCAGCCGGTCTCCCAGGCGGCCGCGAGCTCGTCGAGCCGCAGGCCCATGATCCGTCCGCCGCCGACGACGCCGAGCTCGCGGAGCGGCACGCCGTCGAGCGACGCCACGTCCTCCGGCGCGCACGCGATCACGGCCTGCCCACCACCCTCGCCGAAGAGCCGCGGCGCGTCGTCCGGGAGCTCGAGGCGTGCGCCGACGCCGCTCCAGAGCGCCGCCTCCGCGAGCGCGACCGCGAGGCCGCCCTCGGCCGCGTCGTGTGCGAGCGAGAGGCGCGCGGCGTGGCGCCACAGGAACTCGACGAGGGCCGCCTCCGCGGCGAGGTCGAGCGGCGGCGCCGTCCCGCCGGGTGCGCCGTACCGCGCCTGGTACTCCGAGCCGTTCAGCGACAGCCGGCCCGCACCCGCGAGCAGGACCACGTCCCCCTCCCGCCATCCTGCCGGCACGGCCCGTACGTCCTCGACGAGGCCGACGCACCCGACGACGGGCGTGGGGTGGATCGGCCGCCCGTCCGTCTCGTTGTAGAGCGACACGTTTCCGGACACGACCGGGATCCGGAGCGCCTCCGCCGCGTGGGCCATCCCCTCGATCGCCTCCGCGAGCTCCCAGCCGATCTCGGGCTTCTCCGGGTTGCCGAAGTTGAGGCAGTCGGTGAGCGCGAGCGGCCGGCCGCCCGCGCACGCGACGTTCCGCGCCGCCTCGAGCACCGCGAGCGTGCCACCGGCGCGCGGGTCGAGGGCCCCGATGCGCGGCGCGGCGTCGAGCGAGACCGCGATCCCGCGCAGCGACGGGCGCAGGCGCAGGACGGCCGCGTCGAGCCCCGGGCGGCGGACGGTGCGCGAGCCGACGAGGTGGTCGTAGCGGCGGTACACCCAGGCGCGCGAGCGGACGTTCGCGCCGCCGAGCAGCTCGCGCAGGGCCTCCTCGTGGTGCGGCGCGCGCGGCGGCGCCGGCGCGGAGGGTTTCGGCCGCGGCGACCGCGCGACCTCGTACCGCGGCGCGTCGGTCAGGAACCGGGCCGGGATCGCGGCCTGCTCCTCGCCGAAGTGGAACGCACGGAGCTCGCGCGTGTCGGTCACCTCGCCGATCACCGTGCACGGGAGCTCCCAGCGCTCGCACACCGCGTGCACGGCGTCGAGCATCGTCGGCCGGACGACCGCGACCATCCGCTCCTGCGACTCCGAGATCATGATCTCCCACGGCTCGAGCTCCTCCCGCAGCGGCACCCGGTCCAGGTGGACGTCGATGCCCACGTCGCGTGCCATCTCCGCGAGGGACGAGGCGAGGCCGGCGGCGCCGCAGTCCTGGAGCGACTCGACGAGGCCGCTCTCGACGAGCTCGAGCGAGACCTCGATCAGCTTCTTCCCGTTGAAGGGGTCGCCGACCTGCACCGTGGGCCGCTTGTCGGCGTCGTCCTCGCCGAGCTCCGCGCTCGCGAGCACCGATGCGCCGCCGATCCCGTCGCGGCCGGTCGTGGCGCCGAAGAGCACGACGGCGTTGCCGGGGCCGACGGCGCCCGCACGCTTCACGCGGTCGACGGGGAGGATCCCGACGCACATCGCGTTCACGAGGCAGTTGCCCGCGTACGCCTCGTGGAAGGTCGTGGTGCCCCCGACGGTCGGGACGCCGACGCAGTTGCCGTAGTGGCCGATCCCCGCGACGGCGCGGTCGAAGTGCCAGTCGGGCTCGCCGAAGAAGAGGCCGTCGAGGAGCGCGATCGGCCGTGCCCCCATCGCGACGATGTCGCGGAGGATCCCGCCGACGCCCGTCGCCGCGCCCTGGAACGGCTCGACCGCCGAGGGGTGGTTGTGCGACTCGACCTTGAACGCGACCGCGACGCCGCCGCCGACGTCGATCACGCCCGCGTTCTCGCCCGGCCCCTGGAGCACGGCGTCGCCCTGCGACGGCAGCCGTCGCAGTAGGGGCGCCGAGTGCTTGTAGCCGCAGTGCTCCGACCAGAGCAGGGAGAACACCGCGAGCTCGAAGTGGTTCGGCTCGCGCTCGAGCAGTGTGCGGATCCGGTCGAGCTCGCCGTCGGTGAGACCGAGCGCCCGATGGAGCGGCTGTTCCTCGACCGTGCTCAGGGACCCGAGTCTAGCGTCGGTCCCGGCGGCCGTCGGCGTCGCGGTGCAAACCGCTTGCCAAAACGGTTGACGATCGTCTGTTCCCGGATTTAGGCTCGGGCGGTTCCGGGTCTTCCGGTTCTTCCGCTCAGGAGGTTCACACTTGCACCGCCGCCGCATTCCCTGGGTCCTCGCGCTTGCGCTGGGGCTCCTGTTCGCGCTGAGCTCCAGCGCGACTGCGCAGGTCGCCGTCTCCGCGCGGACGACCGCGACAACCATCACCGCCGCCCCCGCGTTCACCCCGGCCGAGCTG
>JBLNEO010000096.1:0-12370 GCA_050262775.1 Pseudomonadota bacterium
CGGTCGCCCCGAGCGTCACCTGCGTCCCTCCCGCCACGTCGGCGACGGCCTCGACGCGGACGCGTGCGCGGATGCGGCTGCCGGAGGGGACGGCCGCCGGGAAGCGGACGCGGTTGAGCCCGTAGTTGACGGTCAGCGCCGCGTCCTCGACGGGCAGGAGCTCGGACGCGAACGGGACGAGGAGCGCGAGTGTGAGGTAGCCGTGCGCGACCGTCGTGCCGAACGGGCCGTCGGCGGCGCGGACGGGGTCGACGTGGATCCACTGCGGGTCGTCGGTGGCGGCGGCGAACGCGTCGATCCGCTCCTGGGACACCTCGCGCCACGCACTCGGCCCGAGCTCGAGCCCGGGGCGGAGGTCGGCGACCCTCATGCCGCGCCCCAGCGGACGACGGACGCCGCCCACGTGTAGCCGGTGCCGGCGGCGAGGAGCAGGACGAGGTCGCCGTCCCCCACCTCGCCGGCGCGGGTCGCCCGGTCGAGCGCCAGGAGGGGGTCGACGCCGCTCATGTGCCCGGTGTCGTCGAGGTAGGCGGCCCGCGCCGGATCGAGCCCGAGCGCGTGGACGAGCCCCTCGTGCGCCGAGCGCTTCATGTGGATCCCGCACAGGTACGACACGTCGCGGAGGGTCGCGCCCGACCTCGCGAGCGCCCCCTCGGCGGCGCGCCGGAAGTTCGCGAGCGTCACCGAGTCGAGACGCGCCTTCATCGAGGCCGGATCCGCGACGTCCAGGTACCGGTAGCCGCCGTTCGGCGAGACGCTCCCCCCCGACGGCACCTTCACCTGGAGCGACAGCGACCCGTCCGTGACCCCGTGCGAGCCGAGCAGCTCGTTCCGGCCGTCGTCCCGCACGAGCAGCGCCGCCGCGGCACCGTCGCCGAAGTTGAACATGAAGCGCGAGCGCTCGTTGCCGTAGTCGAGGAGGTACGACTCGCGGCAGGCGGCGACGACGAGCACCGTCCGCAGGTCGGCCTCGGCGACGAGCAGGTCCTTCGCGAGCCGGAGCGCGACCGGCGTCCCGCACGAGACGTTGTCGTACTCGACGGCATAGGCGTTCCGCGCCCCGATCCGGTGCGCGATCCAGGGCGCCGCCTGCCAGACCGCGTAGTCCTTCCACATCGAGCCGAAGTACATGAGCACGTCGATCGTCTCCGGATCGACGGACGCCTCCTCCAGGAGCGCCTCGCACGCGCGCACGGAGAGGTCGCTCACGTGCTCGTCCTCGGCCGCGATGTGCTTCCCGCGCAGCCCGAACTTCTCGACGATCACCTGCTCGGGGATCCCGCTCGCGGCCGCGACCTCCGCCGACGTCATCACGCGCTCGGGGAGGTAGGCCGCCGTCGCCGCGATCCCGACGCGGGTCACCGCGCCTCCAGGACGGAGCCGATGATCCGTGCGAGCTCGTCCACGACCGGCTGCGGCATCGGGCCGTCGCCCCACAGGATCCAGCGCATCCCGACGAGCTCGCCGATCCCCATCAGCGCCCACGCGGTGACCTCTGCGTCGACGGCGCCGATCTCCCCGGACGCCGCGGCGGCGCGGAGCGCGCTCACGTAGCCGTCCGAGAGCCGGTCGTAGTGGTAGCGGAGCATCGGCGGCGAGACGAACTCCGCCTGCCGGATGATCCGGTAGAGCGCCGGGTGCTCGCTCGTGAAGCGGAAGTACGCCTGGAACCCGAGCAGCTCCGCCTGCAGCCGCGTCGCGCCCTGCGACGACGCCTCCTTCATCGCATGGCGGACACGCACGTTCAGGTCGCGCACGAGCTCGTCGAAGATCTGCCGCTTGCCCGTGAAGTAGAGGTAGAACGTCCCCTGCGCCACGCCGGCGTGCTCGGTGATCTTCACGATCGACGCCTCGTGGTAGCCGAGGTCGGCGAAGACGGCCTCCGCGGCCTCGATCAGCTTCGCCCGCGTCGCCGCGCCGCGCGCGGAGAGCGTCCGCCCGTCGGCGCCGCGGAGGATCTCCGTCACGCCCGCACCCCCTCGAGCAGCGCCGCGAGCTCCTGCTTCAGCACCTTGTCCATCCCGGAGCGCGGCAGTGCGTCGAGGAAGACGACGCGGCTCGGCACCTTGAAGCGCGCGAGCCGCTCGCCGCAGTGCGCGACGAGCTCCTCCTCGGCGGCCGCCGTGCCGGGCCGGAGCACGACGAAGGCGACGCCCGTCTCGCCCCAGCGCGCGTCGGCGATCCCGACGACGGCGGCGTCGGCGACGGCCTCGTGCGCGAAGAGGACCGCCTCGACCTCCGCCGGGTAGACGTTCTCGCCGCCCGAGATGTACATGTCCTTGAGGCGGCCCGCGATGCGGACGAAGCCCTCGTCGTCGCGCTCCGCGACGTCGCCGGTCCGCAGCCAGCCGTCGTCGAACGCCGCCGCCGTCGCCTCCGCGTTCCGCCAGTAGCCGGCGAAGACGTTCGGCCCGCGGACCTGCAGCTCGCCGTCGGCGCCGATCCGGACGTCGACGTGCGGGTACGGCTTCCCCGCGTAGCCCGCCTTGCGCGCGGCGTCCTCCGGCGGCACGCAGAGCACGTTCGGCGCCGCCTCCGTGAGCCCGTACCCCTGCGCGATCGCGACGCCCCGCTCCTGCCACGTCTCGAGCAGCGCGAGCGGCATCGGGGCGCCGCCGACGACCGCCGTCCGCAGGCTCGAGAGATCGGCCGCCGCGAAGCGCGGCGACTGCGCCATGAACAGGTACGTCGCGGGCACGCCCATGAGCGTCGTCACGCGCTTCCGCTCGATCAGCTCGAGCGCGCGGTCCGGCTGGAACTCCCGCTCGAGCACCACGCGCGCCCCCTTCCACCACGCGAGCAGCGGCTGGACGTTCCACCCGCCGACGTGGAACTGCGGCAGCACCTGGAGGACGACGTCGTCGGCGCCGAGGCCGGCGATGCGGTCGAGCGAGAGGTTCGTCCAGAAGCAGTTCGCGTGCGTGAGGAGCGCGCCCTTCGGCCTCCCCGTGGTGCCCGACGTGTAGACGAGGAGCAGCGGGTCGTCGTCCTCCGGCTCCTCGAGCTCGACGCCGGGGCTCGGAGCCGCGAGCTCGGTCTCGTACGGGTGCCCCGTCGCCTCCGCGAGCGCGGCCTGCTCCGGCTCCGCCAGGAAGAGCGCCGGCTCCGCGTCGTCGAGCTGGTAGCGCAGCTCCGGCGCGGAGAGGCGCCACGAGAGCGGGAGCAGGATCGCGCCGAGCTTCGCGCACGCGAAGAAGAGCGCGACGTGCTCGGGCGAGTTGCCGGTGAGCGTCGCGAGGCGGTCCCCGCGCCTCAGCCCGCGCCCGTGCAGCGCCGCGGCGAGCGCGTCGGAGCGCGCGTCCAGCCCGGCGTAGGTCGTCTCCGCATCGAGGAAGTCGATCGCGACGCGGTCCGGCGACGTTCGCGCACGGTCGCGGATCCAGCGACCGAGGGTCAGGTCGCCGCTCATGCCAGGAACTCCTCGACGACGGCGACGAACCCGTCGGGGTCCTCCCAGAAGAAGAGGTGCCCTCGGCCCTCGAACAGGCGCACCCGGGCCTCGGGGATGCGCTCCGCGAGCAGCGCGGCGTTGCGCGGGTCGACCACGCCGTCCGCGGTGCCGTGGAGGACGAGCGTGGGCGCCGCGATCCCGCCGACGCGGTCCCACGCGTCGAACGACGCTCCGGCGGCGGCCTGCGCGGCCCAGCCGGCCGGATCGGGCGGATGCTCCAGCCGATGGGCGTAGATCCGGTCGACGAGCTCCGCCGGCGCGTCGTCGGCGAGTGCGTTCTCGACGAAGCGGCGGAGCGCGACCTCGGGCGCGAGCGACGGCGCCTCCGCGATCAGCTCGAGGGTTCGCTGCGGCAGCGGGAAGGCGCCGTCGCCGCCGGGCGTCGTGCACGCGAGCACGAGCCGGTCGATCCGGTCCGGCCGCGCGAGCGCGAGCTCCTGCGCGACCATCCCGCCGAGGCTCGTACCGACGACGTGCGCGCACTCGACCCCCGCCTCGTCGAGCACCTGCGCGGCGTCGCCCGCCATCGCGCCGGCGGTGTACGGCCCGGGCGGGACGTCGCTGCCGCCGATGCCGCGGTTGTCGAAGAGGAGCACGCGGAAGCGCTCCGCCAGCCGGTCGGCCACGGGCTCCCAGCCCCAGCGGGCGTAGCCGAGCCCGTGGATCAGCAGGAGGGGCGGACCGTCCCCCCGCGACTCCCACGCGATCGCGACGCTCACGGCGCCTCCCCCACGCCGACGCCCGGCTCGCGGAGGCTCGCCTCGAGCCGGCGGATCCCGCGGCGCGGCCGCGAGGAGAGCGCCCCGACGATCCCGCCGGGCAGGAAGTAGACGAGCAGGATGAAGAGCGTCCCGAGCACGAACAGCGGCTCCGAGAGCGGCACGCGGAGGACGCTCGGCAGGTCCTGCACGCGCTCGGTGTCCGTCCACGCGAGGAGGCGGTTGTCGAGGAACGTGTAGACGATCCCGCCGAGGATCGCGCCCCACCTCGTCCCGGCGCCGCCGATCACGACCATCAGCAGCAGCGACAGCGTGAACGCGGGCGTCGTGACCGCAGGGGTCGCGCCGCCGATCAGCAGCACGTAGACGACGCCGCCCGCCGTCGCGAGGAACGACGAGAGGACGAACGCGAGCAGCTTGAACCGGAACGGGGCGAGCCCGAGCACCTCGACGCGGGGCTCGTTCTCGCGGATCGCCTGCCAGATCCGGCCGGGCGACGAGTCGACCGCCCAGTTCACCACCACCGCCACGACGACGACGTACGCGAGCGCGAGCCAGTAGAGGTTCTTCGTGTTGAGCACGCCCACGAAGGCGTCGGGCAGCGCCTCGAAGTCCACGGGCACACCCTCCTCGCCTCCGGTCCAGCCGCGCGGGTTCTTGTCGACGAGGATCGACCCCGCCTCCGCGAACGCGAGGGTGACCATCGCGAACGCGATCCCGCCGACGCGCAGGCTGATCGCGCCGAGCACGAGCGGGAGCACCACCCCGACCGCCGCGACGAGCGCGAGCGTCTGCGGCAGGCCCCAGCCCCACTGCGTCGTCGCGATCGCCGTGACGTAGACGCCCGCCGCGAAGTAGAGCGCGTGCCCGAACGAGAGCAGGCCGGTGAAGCCGAAGAGCAGGTCGTAGGTGAGCGCGACCCCGCCGAACACGAGGCAGAGCCCGAGCAGCTGCAGCGACCCCGGGCTGTTCAGCTCCGACGAGAAGACGCCGTGCGTGCCGATGCCGAGCGTCGGCACGAGCGCGAGCAGCGCGACCGCTGCCACGGCCGCGCCGATGCCGAGGAACCGCCTCAATGCGCCACCGCGACCTTGCCCCACAGCCCGGTCGGCCGGACGAGGAGCGTGAGCGCGAGCACGAGCACGACCGCGAGGTCGCCGATGCCCGACGACGCGTAGTAGTTCGCGTACTGCTGCACGAGGCCGACGACGACCGCCGCCACGGCGGAGCCCGTGATCGAGCCGAGCCCGCCGATGACGACGACGATGAAGGCGAAGATCAGCAGCGACGTGCCGCCGCTCGGGTCGATCGCGCCGAAGTAGACGCCCGAGAGGATCCCCGCGATCGCGGCCGCGACGCCGCCGATCGCGAACACGAGCGTGAACGCCCAGCGCACGTCGATCCCGAGCGCCGTCACCATCGCGCGGTTCTCGACGCCGGCGCGGATGATCAGGCCGTAGCGGGTGAAGCGGAGGAACGCGAGCAGCCCGACGAGGACGGCGACGGCGGTGCCGATCTCGACGAAGCGGTCGTTGGGGACGCTCGCGCCGAGGAACGTCGTCGTGTCGTAGAGCCACGACGGCGCCACGTAGATCCGCTCCGTCGGCCCCCAGATCGCCTGCACGAGCGCGACGAGCGCGAGCGACAGGCCGACCGTGACGAGCACCTGCTCGATGTGGCGGCGGTAGAGCGGGCGGATCAGCACGACCTCGACGAGCGCGCCGACGAGTGCGCCGGCGGCGATGCCGGCGAGCGCGCCGACGAGGAACCGGAGCCCGAGCGACGCGATCTCACCGTCGAGCCGGTCGGTCACCCACCACGACGTGTAGGCGCCGACGGTGAGGAAGGCGCCGTGCGCGAAGTTGAGCACGCCCATCAGGCCGTAGATGAGCGACAGCCCCGAGGCGATGAGGAAGTACATCGCCCCCAGGCCGAGGCCCGTGATCGTCAGGAGGACGAACGTCTCCACTACGCGGCCTCCGCCCGCGAGACGCCGAGCAGGCGCCGCAGCAGCGCCGTGTCGCCGAGCAGCTCGCGCGCCGGGCCTGCGTGGACGACGCGGCCCTGGTCGACGACGACGACGTTCCGCGCGAGCGCCTGCACGACGCCGAGGTTCTGCTCGACGAGCAGGATCGTCTCCGTCTCGCCGACGCGCTCGAGCACGCGCGCGACCTGCGTGACGAGGAACGGCGCGAGGCCCTTCGTGGGCTCGTCCACGAGCAGGATGCGGTTCCGGTTCAGGAGCGCGCGCGCGAGCGCGACCATCTGCTGCTGGCCGCCGGACAGGGTGCCCGCCCGCTGCGCCGCGCGCTCCTGCAGTTCCGGGAAGAGGTCGAAGACGAGCTCGTAGCGCGGGTCGCCGTCGCGCTCGGCGAGCCGCAGGTTCTCCTCGACGGTCAGGCCGGCGAAGACGTCGCGGTCCTCGGGGACGTAGCCGACGCCGCGGCGCACGACGCGGTGCGTCGGCAGGCGCGTGAGCTCGGTTCCCGCGAGCGTCGCGGAGCCGCGCGGCGGCACGAGGCCCATGAGCGCGCGCAGCGTCGTCGTCTTGCCGACGCCGTTGCGGCCCAGGAGCGCGGTCACGCCGCCCTCCTCGACGTCGAAGGAGACGCCCTGGAGCACGTGCGATTGCCCCAGGTGGACGTGGAGGTCGCGGACGGAGAGGAGCGCCGTCACAGCGGCTCTCCGAGGTACGCGGCCTGCACCTCGTCGTTCCGCATCACGTTCTCGGTCGTGTCGACGGCGAGCAGCCTGCCGTGGTGCATGACCGCGATGCGCTCCGCGAGCCCGGTGACGACGTCGATGTGGTGCTCGACCATCAGCACCGTCCGCCCCTCCTCCTGCTGCACGGAGCGGATCACGTCGACGAGCCCCGGCACCTCCTCCGCGCTGACGCCGGCCATCGGCTCGTCGAGGAGGATCACGCGCGGCTCCCCGGCGAGGAGCATCGCGAGCTCGAGCTTCCGCTTGTCGCCGTGCGAGAGGGAGCCCGCGTCCGACGCCTCGCGCGCCTCGAGGCCGACGCGGCCCAGTGCGGAGCGCGCCCGCTCCACCGCCTCGCGCACGCCTCCGGCGCGACGCCAGACGCGCATCGTCCCGCCGAGGCGCGCCTCCGCCGCGAGCCGGACGTTCTCCAGCACCGAGAGGCGCGGGAACACGCTCGAGATCTGGAACGTGCGGCCGAGCCCGGCGTGCGCCCGGCGGTGCGGCGGCTCGCCCGTGACGTCGCGCCCGCCGAGCTCGACGCGGCCGGCCGTCGGCCGGTACAGCCCGGAGAGGAGGTTGAACAGCGACGTCTTGCCGGCGCCGTTCGGCCCGATGATCCCGAGCAGCTCCCCCTCCCGCACCTCGAGGCCGACATCGGCGACGATCGTCGCGCCGCCGATGTCGAGCCCGAGGCCGCGGGTGGCCAGGATGGGTGCGGCCACGTCCGCCCGCGTTACTTGAACGGTGTGACCGGCGGCTGGAGGTTGCCCGGCGAGAACGTCTTCACCGGCACCGCCTGCGGCCTGCCGTTGACCGTGCGCAGACGCACCTGGAACATCGGCTGGAGCAGCGCGTGGTCCTGCTGGCGGATCCGGTTCGTCCCCTTCGGGCCGACGAACTGCCAGCCCTCGAGCGAGGAGATCATCCGGTCGACGTCCGTGCCGCCGCCCTTGCCGACGGCGCGCGCGATCATCAGGCCGGCGTTGAACCCGTCGGGCGTGAACAGGTCGGGCGCCTGGTTGCGGGCGCGCAGCTTCCTCACGAGCCAGTCGTTGACCTTGTTCTTCGGCGCGTTCCACACGTAGTGCGAGAGGAAGTCGATCCCCGAGGGGAAGGCGCTCCAGGTCGCACGCTCGGCGAGGCCGGTCGTGACCTTGACGGCGCCCAGCACGCGCTGCTGCTCGAGCGCCCGCCACATCGCCGGCGCCGTCGTGCCGGCCCAGGCGACGAAGAGCAGGTCCGGGTTCGCGTTCTTCGCCTGCTGCGCGAACGGCGTGAAGTCGTTCGCCGACAGCGGGACGAGGATCGAGCTGACCGTGTGGCCGCGCCCGCCGATGACGGCGCGGACCGCGGCGACGTTGCCCTGGCCGAAGGCGGTGTCCTGCGCGAAGACGACGACCTTGCGGCCGACGCCCCCGCCGAGGATCTCCTTGGCGGCGAGGATGTCCTGGTAGGTCTGTCGGCCGGAGCGGAACGTGTAGCGGTTCGCGCCCGTGACCGCGTCCGTCGCGGCCGGGCCGGAGATGTAGAGGATCCGGTTCTGTGCCGCCAGCGGCGCGAGCTGGAGCGCGATGCCGGACGACACGGTGCCGGCGATGATCTTGTAGCCCTGCCCGATCAGGTCCTTCGCGGCCGAGACGGCCTTCGCCGGATCGGTGCCGTCGTCGACGAGCGTGAGCTCGATCTTCGTCCCGTTGACCTTGTTCGTCCCCTTCGTCGCGTACGCGAGCCCCATCCGGAGCCCCTGGATGTACTCCGCGCCGTACGCGGAGAGCAGCCCGGTGCGCGAGTAGACGATCCCGACCTTCACCGTGCCGGCCGTCGCGCCGTCCGCGCGGCCGTACCCGGCCTCCGCGCGCGCTCCGACCGCCGCCAGGACGGCAACCGCCCCGGCGAGCGCGGCGACCCGCTGCCAACGCCCTCGCTTCATCCTCTGCACCCTCCTGAGAAGAGAAGACCTGAGACCCGATTCAGGTCTTATGTCGGGCGGGAACCTACTCCCCGCCCGCAGGGCGAGTCAAGCGGCGGCGCTAGGCGTGGGTCAGCTCGGCGAGGAGCGGCGCCGTGTCCAGCGGGTCGAACCCGATCCGCCCGGCGACCTCCTCCGACGACGGCCGTGTCCCCTGCCGGAAGAGCTGCCGCAGCCGCTCGCCGGTCTCCGGCCGCCGCCACCAGTCCTTGCCCACCTCGGCCGCGAGGAAGGCACGGAGCTGCGCGGCGCGGATCCACGCGCGCAGGTAGTCGGCCGAGTAGAACCCGGCGTCCATGTCCGAGAGGAACGCGTCGCGGCGGTAGCGGACGCCCGTCGCCGCGGTGAGGCGCTCGTGGTAGCCCGTCTCGGTGCCGCCGTCCTCGCGGAAGCGGCCCCAGAAGTCGAGCTCGAACTGCAGCTTCGCCGTGTAGCGCCGGAAGAGCAGCGACTCGAGGAACGTCGTCGCCTCCGCGTTCTCGCGGGCCTCCTCGTCGGAGAGCCCGAAGTGCTCCGCGTGCCACGCGGGCTCCCGCGAGATCGCCTCGAGGATGTACGAGTAGATCTCCGTCAGCGCGTGATCGCGCGAGAGCTTGCGGAACGTGTACGGGAGCTCGGGGTCGCAGCCGGCGTAGTGGAGCGCATGCCCCGCCTCGTGCAGGAACGCCTGGTAGTCGTGCAGACCTCCCTGCGCGCGCGTGATCAGGTGCACGAGCTGCGGCGGGTCGGACGCGATCACGCAGGCGCGCGGCGACTTCTGCGGCCGGTCGTCGAGGTCGAGCCGGATGCCCTGCTCCTGCTCGAGGTCGAAGCCGAGCCGCGCGAGCGTCTCGACGCACACGGGGACCGACCGCTCCTTCGTGTACAGCGCCTCGAGCGGCGAGAGCCGGCGCATGTAGGCGACGTGGCTCGACGTCGGCTCGTCGTCGCGCTCCGGCCCGAGGAGCCGGTCGAACCACCGCTCGCGCAACCCCGTCCACGCGCCGGTCGCCGCGCGCGACGCGGCGTCGAGCGCGCGCTCGAGGTCGCGCAGCGAGATGCCCTTCTCCTCCTCGCTCCGGGCGACAGGATCGGGCTCGCCCGAGACGTCGGCCTCGAGCTCCTCGCCGGCGCGCAGGAGCTCCAGCCGCTCCGCGTTGAACGCGGCCGACCGCTCCGCCTGGAGCGTCCCGAGCTCCTCGCGGTCGGCGTAGGCGTCGAGGACGGCGAGCTTCGCCTGCGCCGTCCGCAGCGGCATCTCCTCCCCGCGCCACGTCACGCGCGCGGCGAGGATCGCGTTCTCGAGCGCGTCGTCGCGCTCTGCGAGCTCCGCGGTGATGAGGCCGGCCTCGCACGTCTTCCGCAGGCGGTACAGCCGCTCGCGCCCGTCGCCCTCGCCGGCGCCGCTCTCGGCCTCGCGCAGGGCGTCGAGCTGCTGCCGGCTGAAGAGGTCGGCGTACCGCGCCACGATCGCCGCCTGCTCCGAGACCTCCTTCTCGCCGACGCGCACGGCGCGTCCCTCCTCCGAGCGCTCGAAGAGGTACCGCTGGAGCGCGCTCTCGTACTCGGCGGGGCTGCGGACGGTCGAGATCGCCACGGCCCCGGAGCCTACACGCGCGCTTCCGCGGCGAGCCGCTCGACGGTCGCCACGAGCTCGAGGGGGTCGAAGGGCTTCCTGACGACGGCGTCGGCGCCGGCGGCGCGGACGTCCTGCAGGTTCGCCGTTCCGGTCAGCATCGCGATCCGCACCTCCGGCAGGCGCCTGCGCGCCTCCGGGACGAACGCAATGCCGTCGCCCGCGCCGAGGTGCACGTCGAGGAGCAGGACGTCGGGCCGCTCGTCGTCCAGCGCGGCCGCGGCCACGGCGAGCGTGGCCGCCTCGACCACCCGGAACCCCGCGAGTTCGAGGTTCACGCGGCACAGGAAGCGGAGCGCCGCGTCGTCGTCGACGACGAGAACGGTGTGCTCGGCCACGGCCGCGCGAGTGTAGCCGCCCGCCGTATCCGCGGCCGAGCCCGGTTCGTTCCCTCATTAGAAATGGGAAAGACGGGCCCGCCCTCCAAGCGCCGTCCCATCGCCGGGTCGCCCCCGCCGCTACGGGACGACGACGCGCTGCCGCTGCCGACGGCGCAGTTCCGCCGCCGTGCCTGGCTCGCGTTCCAGCGCGCCCTCGACCCGCTCGCACCGCCGCGGCCGCTCCGCCCGCCGCGGCAGCACTAGCTGGTCGCCCGCAGGCGACGGAGCGCGACGTCCTTCCCGAGCAGCTCGAGGCTCTCGAAGAGGCCGGGCGAGACCTTCGATCCCGTGACCGCGACCCGCACGGGCTGAAACGCCTTTCGCGGCGAGAGCTCGAGCCGCTCGGCCATGTCGCGAAGGGCCGCCTCGATGGTCTCGGCGTCCCACGGCTCCACCCCCTCGAGCACGTCGGCCGCGGCGCCCGCGACCTCCCGGTCGACCGGCTCGCCGTCCGGTGCGACGTCCTCGAAGAGGAACCGCGCGAAGCGCGGGAACTCCCCGAGCGTGCCGATCTTCTCCTGGACGAGCGGCGCCGCCGCGCGAACCCGCTCCTCCGGCCAGTCGTACCCCTGCTCCCGGAGATGGGCGACGAGCCGCGCCGCGAACTCCTCCGGCGGGAGCGCGCGGAGGTAGACGCCGTTCATCCAGTCGAGCTTCCTGTAGTCGAACGTTGCCGGCGACGACCCCACGCGCTCGAGGGTGAAGCGCTCGACGAGCTCGTCGGGCGACATGATCGTCGTCTCGCCGTCGGGCGCCCAGCCGAGCAGCGCGAGGAAGTTGACGAGCGCCTCGGGCAGGTAGCCGGCGTCCCGGAAGTCGTCGACCGACTGCGCGCCGTGACGCTTCGAGAGCTTCTTCCCGTCGTCGCCGAGGAGGTCCGGCGCGTGCGCGTAGACCGGCGGCTCATGCCCGAGCGCGCGCAGGATCTGGAGCTGCTTCGGGGTGTTCGAGACGTGGTCGACGCCCCGGATCACGTGCGTGATCCGGTCGTCCATGTCCTCGACGGGCGAGGCGAAGTTGTAGGTCGGACGGCCGTCCGAACGGACGAGCACCACGTCCTCGAGCCCCTCGTTCGGCACCTCGATCCGGCCGCGGATCGCGTCCTCCCACCACGTGACGCCCTCGTCGGGCATCCGGAACCGGATCGCGCCCTCGTCCTCGTAGGCGTGCCCGGAATCGACGAGCCCACGCGCGAGCGTCCGGCAGCGCTCCATCGCGTCGAGCTGGAACGTGACCGAGCCGTCCCAGTCGATCCCCAGCCAGCGGAGCGAGCGCTGGATCTGCTCCGTCGCCTCCGCCACCTCCCGGCTCGTGTCGGTGTTCTCGATCCGCAGCAGGCACTCGCCCCCGCGCCCGCGCGCGAACAGCCAGTTGAAGAGGAAGGTGCGGACGCCGCCGATGTGGAGGAACCCCGTGGGGCTCGGCGCCATGCGAACGCGGACGCTCATCGGGCCGCAGCGTAGCCTTGACCCTGCGCGTGACACGCGTTACAAGCCGCGTGCGGCCCCGGGAGCGGCCCGGGGCACGGAC
>JBLNEO010000097.1:0-7091 GCA_050262775.1 Pseudomonadota bacterium
TCATGCCGACGGTGTGCTTGACGGGCCGCCCGCTCAGCAGCGAGGCGAGCGCCGTCGTCATCGTCACCCCGGCGCTGGGGCCGTCCTTCGGGATCGCGCCGGCGGGCACGTGGACGTGGAACTCGCGCCCCTCGAAGGCCGCCTCGTCCAGGCCGAGCCCGTCCGCGTGGCCGCGCACGTAGGACAGCGCGATGCGCGCCGACTCCTTCATCACGTCGCCGAGCTGGCCCGTCAGGGTGAGCCCGGTGTCACCCTTCATCGACGTGGCCTCGACGAACAGGACGTCGCCGCCCGTGCCGGTCACGGCGAGGCCGGTGGCGACGCCGGGGACGGCCGTCCGCTCGGCGGCCTCCTGGAAGAAGCGCTGACGGCCGAGCCCGTCGCGCACCTCGTCCAGCCCGACCGAGACGGGCGCCTCGACCTGCCCGGCGGCGATCCGCGTCGCGGTCTTCCGGAGCAGCTTCCCGAGCTCGCGCTCGAGCTGGCGGACGCCGGCCTCCCGCGTGTACTCGCTGACGACGACCTCGAGCAGCTCGTCGGAGATCTCCACCTCGCCCTCGTGCAGGCCGTTCCGCTCGCGCTGCCGCTTCCAGAGGTAGGCGCGCGCGATTGCGACCTTCTCGTCGACGGTGTAGCCGTCGAAGCGGATGATCTCCATGCGGTCGAGCAGCGGCCCCGGGATCGTGTCCGCGATGTTCGCCGTCGCGATGAACACGACCTCCGAGAGGTCGAGCTCGACGTCGAGGTAGTGATCACGGAACGAGTGGTTCTGCGCCGGGTCGAGCACCTCGAGGAGCGCGGCCGAGGGATCCCCGCGCCAGTCGGCGCCGACCTTATCGACCTCGTCCAGGAGGATCACGGGGTTCATCGTCCCGGCGTCGCGGAGCGCACGCACGAGCCGCCCCGGCATCGCGCCGATGTACGTGCGCCGGTGCCCGCGGATCTCGGCCTCGTCGCGCACCCCGCCCAGCGACATGCGGACGAACTCGCGGTTGAGCGCGCGCGCGATCGACTCGCCGACCGACGTCTTGCCGGTTCCCGGAGGGCCGATCAGCGTGAGGATCGCGCCGGAGCGCTTGTCCTCCTCGATCCCCCGCTCCTGGCGAAGCTTCCGGACGGCGAGGTACTCGACGATGCGGTCCTTCACGTCCTCGAGCCCGTAGTGGTCGGCGTCGAGCACCTCGCGCGCGTTGACCGGGTCGAGCCGCTCCTCCGAGCGCTCGCCCCACGGCACCGCGAGGAGCCAGTCGAGGTAGGTGCGGATGACGGACGACTCGGCACCCTGCTCACCGATCCGCTCGAACCGGGCGAGCTCGCGCTCCGCCTGCTCGCGGACGGCTTCGGGCATGTCCGCCTCGGCCAGCTTCCGCCGGTACTCCTCGACGACCGACCCGTCGTCCTCGCCGAGCTCCTTCCGAATCGAGTCGAGCTGCCGGCGGAGGATGTACTCGCGCTGCTGGGCCTGCGCGCCCGACTCCACGTCGTCGCGGATGCGGCGCCGCACCTGCAGCTCGGCGAGCCGCTCGCGCTGGAGCCGGATCGCCAGCTCGAGGCGCTCGACGACGTCGAGCGTCTCCAGCAGCTCCACCTTCTGCTCGAAGCTCAGGTCGGGCGAGTAGCCGGAGGTGTCGGCGAGGGTGCCCGGCTCGGTGATCGAGCGGACGAAGCGCGCGACGGAGCCGTCGTCGCCGCGCAACTCGAGGATCTCCTCGACGATCGCGCGGTACTCGGTCTCGAGCGCACGCGTCGCGGTCGGCGGGAGGTCGACGTCCGGCCGCTCCTCGACCTCGACGCGGAGGCTGCCGCGCGGATCGGTGTGGGCGGCGCCGATGACGCCGCGGTGGAGGCCCTGCAGCGCGACGGCGCGCATGCCTCCGGGCAGGCGGACGCGGTCGCCCACCTCGGCGACGGTGCCCACCTTGGCGTACTCGTTCTCGTGCCGCGGGACGAGCAGGACGCGCTGCGCGTCGCCGACGTCCACGGTCAGGGTCACGTTCATGTTCGGGAAGACGACGGTGTCTTCCAGGGGGACGAGCAGCAGGGTGCTCACGTCCCAGGTGCGTTCGGGATCGGAAGAATGCATACGAGCAAGTATACAAAGTGAAGCTACTATCCGAGACGGCGATCGGGGACAGTCCCCGGTGTCCGGCTACGGGTGCGCGAGGCGGTCGACGAGCCCGACGACGCGTCGCGGCTGCGGGACGTACGGGATCTCGAGCTCCCCGGCGACGACGGTGCCGTAGCCGAGGAGCCGCCCTGCGAGCGACTGCTCGAGCTCGACCGTCCCGAGTCGCCGGAGCGCGACAGAGGCCCGCCGCCGCCGGAGCGTCCCGTGCTCGACGACGAGCGAGTTCGTCGTCACGACGACCCGGGTGCGCTCCCACCCCCAGACGGCGCGGAGGGCGATGCACGCCGCCCACGCGAGCGCCGCCGCCGCGACGGGCGTCGCCGGCCACCCGACGAGCACGCAGGCGGCGCCGACGGCACCCAGCGCCGCGGCCTTCGCGAACGGCCGCGCCAGCACCACCGCGTGGCGGCGGGCGTCGAGGCAGATCCGCTCGTCCCGCTCGACCGCCACGGTTTGCGACCTTCGCCGCGAGGCGAGAAAGGCCTGCGAGATGGCAGAGACCGCGCGCCGGGCGTTCGTCGCCGCGATCGTCGTCGGGGGCGTCGTCCTCCTCGCCGTCGCGCTCTGGAAGGTGCGCCTCCTCGTCGCACTGCTCTTCCTCTCCTTCATCGTCGCCGCGGCGATGCGGCCGGGGATCGAGCGGCTGAAGGGCTGGCGGGTTCCGCGCGGCGTCGGACTCGCGGTCCACTACCTCGCGCTCCTGGGCGTCGTCGCGGCCCTCGTCGCGACCGCCGTCCCCGTCGCGGTCACGCAGGTGACCGAGGCCGTGCCGGAGCAGCGAACCGAGCTGCGGCAGCGCGCGCAGGAGGAGACGGGGTTCAAGCACGACGCGCTGCTCGCCGTACGCGACGCGCTCGAAGGCCTTCCGCGCGGACGCGACCTGGTCGACCCCCAGCTCGGGCTGCTCGGCGTCGAGGTCGCCGTCGGGATCCTGTTCGTGCTCGCGGCGGCGGCGTACTGGATCTTCGAGCGCGACCGCGCGCTCGACCTCGTCGCGTCCGTCGTCCCCCGCCGCAACCGCCGCGTCGTCCGGGCGACGTGGGACCTGATCGACCTCAAGCTGGGCGCGTACGTGCGCGGCCAGATCCTGCTGATCGCGTTCGTCGCGCTCGTGCTCTCGGCCGTGTTCTGGCTGATCGGGCTCCCGTACTGGCTGCTCGTCGGCACGTTCGCCGGGGTCGTCGAGATCGTCCCCGTCATCGGGCCGCTCGCCGCAGGCGCGCTCGCCGTCGGCGTCGGCCTCACGGTCTCGGTGGAGGTCGCGTTCGCCGCCGGCGCAGCGGTCCTCGTCGTCCGCCTCCTCGAGGACTACGTCGTGATCCCGCGTGTCCTCGGCGAGGCGGTGGGTCTGTCCCCACTGCTCGTGCTCGTGTCCGTGAGCGCGACGGCGTTGCTGTTCGGCGAGTTCGCGGTGCTGCTCGCGATCCCGCTGGCGGCGGTGCTCGCGACGCTCGTCGACGTCGCCGTCCTAAACAAGGATCCCGAGCAGGAGGAGGTGCCGACGGTGCTGTTCGCCGCCAAGGAGGCGGAGACGAGCTCGAACTAGCGGCTCACGCCTTCCGCCAGCGGCCGAAGACGAGGCCGCCGAGCGTGAAGCCGAGTCCGAACGTGCCGACCGAGAACGCGCCGACGGCGAACGCCTTGCGCGCCGTCGAGAGCCGCTGCCAGCGCGACAGCGCCTCCTGCTCCTCGGCCGTGAGCGTCTCACCGCGCCGCTGCTTGCGCCGCGCGCCGCCCGCCCGGAGACCCAGGTAGAGGTCGTCGAAGATCTCTGTCGACTCGTCGCCCATGTCACGAACGATACTCGCCGGAGCGGCGTGTTCCTCCCCCCGCTGCGCCGACGCGATCACCCCTATCGTGTCCGACCCATGCGTGCCCGAATCCTCCACGTGTCGGATCTGCACTTCGGAACGCGCGAGGATCCCGCCGTCGAGCATGCGCTCACGGCGCTCCTCGGTCGCGTCGAGCCCGACCTCCTGATCGCGAGCGGCGACCTGACCCACCGCGGGCGCCGGGCGCAGCACGAGCTCGCGCACGCCTTCCTCACGCGCCTGGGGCCGCCGGTGCACGCGATTCCGGGCAACCACGACATCCCCTACACGTTCCCCGCCCGCTTCACGTCGCCCTGGGCGGAGTTCGAGCGGCTCTGGCAGACGACGGAGCCGGTGTTCGCGTCGGAGGCGCTGCACGTCGTCGGCGTCAACTCGGTGCGTCCGTGGCGCCACCAGAGCGGCGCCGTGCGGGAGGGGCAGCTCGCCCGCGTCGCCGCCGAGCTGGGGCGCGCGGCGCCGGATGCCCTGCGCATCGTGGTCCTCCACCACCAGCTGCTCGGCGCGCCGTGGCGGTCGCGCAAGAAGACGGTGAAGGACCGCAGCGCCGTCCTCGGCGCGTTCGTCGACGCCGGAGCCGACCTCGTGCTGGGCGGGCACATCCACCAGGCCGCGGTCTCCGAGCGCCACGAGTTCGAGGTGATCGGCCGCGAGGGCCGTCGCTCCGTCGTCGTGTCGATCGCCCCGGGCTTCGGGCAGCCGCGG
Source organism: Pseudomonadota bacterium (assembly GCA_050262775.1). GTDB lineage: Bacteria > Actinomycetota > Thermoleophilia > Gaiellales > Gaiellaceae > DATHTC01. The sequence continues at coordinate 4,663 of JBLNEO010000097.1, forward strand.
CCGAACCGCCGGGGCGAGGCGCGCGGCCTCCACGTCTACGACGTCGCGAAGGGCACGCTCCGCGTCGAGACCTACATCTGGCGCGACGAGGACTGGGGCCTCACCGCCGTGCGCACCTTCCCGCGCGGCCGCGAGCCGCTCGCGTCCGAGCCGGCGTAGCTACGCCGGCGCGCCGCCGCGGTCGGCGGGCACGAGGCGCCCGACGATCGCGACGAGGACCGCCGCGACGACGACGGCGAGCGCGTCGCCCCAGAAGCCGAGCCCGTCGAGGAGCAGCCCGACGACGAGCATCGAGACGACGCCGGTGACGACCGTCGCGACCCAGCCGATCGCATCCGGCCCCGGATGCACGAGCCGCCCGAGCAGGCCGACGATGAGGCCCGCGACGACGAGCCAGACGACCGTCACGACCCGCGGCGCGACCGCGACCCGGTGAGCGGGCGGCGCTCGATCAGCAGCCGGTACGCGAGCACGAGCGCGAAGGCACCCGCGAAGGCGACGAGGAATCCGCCCATGCGCCCGAGGAAGAGCTGCGAGACCAGTCCGCCGAGCATCGACCCGGCGATGCCGAACGCGGCCGTCCGGACGAACCCCATCGGGTCGGGACCCGGCACCGCGAGCCGCGCGAGCGCGCCGAGGACGAAGCCCCAGACGACGAGCAGCACCAGGTAGACCAGGATGTCCACTACGCGGCCGCGGTCGTGGCGGCCAGCTCGCGCCGGAGCTCCTTGATCTCGTCGCGGAGCTTCGCCGCGTACTCGAACCGCAGCTCCTCCGCCGCCGCGAACATCTCCTCCTCGAGCTGGATCACGAGCTTCTCGAGCTCGCCGGCGCTCATCCCCTCGACCTTGCGGTCGCCGCGGCGGCGGCGCGACGGCACCGTCGGCGCCTCGAGCGACAGGAACTCGGCGATGTCGGACACGCCCTTCACGATCGACTCCGGCGTGATCCCGTGCTCCTCGTTGTAGGCGAGCTGCACGGCGCGGCGGCGGTTCGTCTCGTCGAGCGCGCCCTTGATCGCCTCCGTCATCTTGTCGGCGTACATCAGCACCTTGCCGTTCACGTTCCGCGCGGCGCGGCCGATCGTCTGGATCAGGGCGGTCTTCCCCCGCAGGAAGCCCTCCTTGTCGGCGTCGAGGATGGCGACGAGCGACACCTCCGGGAGGTCGAGCCCCTCGCGCAGCAGGTTGACGCCGACGAGCACGTCGTACTCGCCGAGCCGCAGGTCGCGGATGATCTGGATCCGCTCGAGCGTGTCGACCTCCGAATGCAGGTAGCGGACCCGGAACCCGTGCTCGAGCAGGTAGCCGGTCAGGTCCTCGGCCATCTTCTTGGTCAGCGTCGTCACCAGGGTGCGCTCCTCGCGCTCGACCCGGCGGCGGACCTCGTTCATCAGGTCGTCGATCTGGTTGCGCGTCTCGCGGACCTCGATCTCCGGATCGACGATCCCGGTCGGGCGCACGATCTGCTCGACGATGCGCGCCGACATCCTGCGCTCGAACTCGCCCGGCGTTGCGGAGACCATCACCAGCTGCCCCACCCGGGGCAGGAACTCGTCGAACTTCAGCGGCCTGTTGTCGAGCGCCGAGGGCAGCCGGAAGCCGAAGTCGACCAGGGTCGATTTGCGCGAGAAGTCCCCCTCGTACATCCCGCCGAGCTGCGGAATCGTCTGATGGGACTCGTCGATGAAGCAGACGAAGTCGTCGGGGAAGTAGTCGATCAGCGTGTAGGGCGGGCTCCCCGGCGGACGCCCGTCGAGGATGCGCGAGTAGTTCTCGATGCCGGAGCAGAAGCCGAGCTCGCGGAGCATCTCCATGTCGTACCGCGTGCGCTGCTGAAGGCGGTGCGCCTCGAGCTGCTTGCCCTCCGACTCGAGCTCCGCGACGCGGTTGCGCAGCTCACGCTCGATCTCGTCGACCGAGCGCTCCAGCGTCTCCTCCTCGGTCACGTAGTGGCTCGCCGGCCACACCGAGACGTGGTCGATCGCGTCGAGGATCTCGCCGGTCAGCGGGTCGAAATGCTGGATCGCCTCGATCTCGTCCCCGAAGAGCTGGATCCGGTAGGCCGACTCGGCGTACGCGGGCATGATCTCCAGCACCTCCCCGCGTGCGGAGAAGGTGCCGCGGGCCAGGTTCGAGTCGTTGCGGCGGTACTGCATCGCGACCAGCTTCCTGAAGACCTCCTGCCGATCGATCCAGTCCCCGACCTTGAAGAGCTGCATCTGGTCCCGGTAGAGCTGCGGCGAGCCGATGCCGTAGATGCAGGAGACGGAGGCGACGATGATCACGTCCTTCCGCGCGAACAACGAGGCCGTCGCGGCGTGGCGGAGCCGGTCGATCTCGTCGTTGATCGAGGAGTCCTTCTCGATGTAGAGGTCCTGCGCCGGGACGTAGGCCTCGGGCTGGTAGTAGTCGTAGTAGCTGACGAAG